>CANBTZ010000244.1 GCA_947372495.1 Comamonadaceae bacterium
GGTTTCCTCGCCCACCAGTTTGACGGCGGTGCCGTCCGAGAACAGCCCCACATCGGGCAGGGTCACCCGTTTTTTGGCGTTGACCGACTGGATCATGGCGTCCGAGTCGTTCATCTGCACGCCAATGACCTTGACCTCGGGGCGCACGGCCTTGATGTAATTGGCGACGCCGCTGATGAGGCCTCCCCCGCCAATCGCGACGAAAACGGCGTCCAGCGGGCCTTGGTGCTGGCGCAGCATTTCCATGGCGATGGTGCCCTGGCCTGCGATCACGTCCGGATCGTCAAAGGGGTGCACAAAGGTCAGGCCTTGTTTCTTTTCGAGTGTGACTGCGTGGTTGTAGGCGTCCGAATAACTGTCCCCCACCAGCAAGACCTCGCCGCCCAGGCCCCTGACCGCGTCGACCTTGACCTGCGGTGTGGTCGTGGGCATCACGATCACGGCGCGGGTGCCCAGCTTGCTCGCACCCAGTGCCACGCCTTGGGCGTGGTTACCGGCCGAGGCGCAGATCACGCCCTTTTTGAGCTGCTCGGGCGTCAGTTGCGCCAGCTTGTTGTAGGCCCCGCGCAGCTTGAAACTGAACACGGGCTGCTGGTCTTCCCGCTTGAGCAGCACTTTGTTGTGCAGTCGGCGCGACAAAATTTTGGCTGGCTCGAACGCCGACTCGGTGGCCACGTCGTAGACGCGGGCATTGAGGATTTTCTTGAGGTAGTCGGAGGGTTTGAGTTGGGTGGTGGTCATGTCTGAAGGAGGCGCAGGCCCGCACAAGTGGCGGTCATTGGAGGAATCATAGCGTGCAGCCTGCTCGTCTTATTCAGAACCGGATGTCCATCGCCACGCGCACGGTACGGCCGTAGTAGTCGTCATAGCGGGTGTCGGCCAGCGTTGTCCCTGAGTAAGGGTTGCTGTAACGGATGGGAGGGATGCGGTTGGTCAGGTTGGTGATGTGGCCTCGAACGCTGACATGTGGCGTGAGCTGGTATTTGCCCGAGACATCCAGTGTCCAGTGACTGGGCACTTGGTGCAGGTAGGCCTGGCTGTCCAGCGCGACGCCTTGCGAATTCACCAGAACAGGGATGGGCTCCATGTTGCCCGAGTGGTAGTTGAGCTGTGCTGTCACCCCAAACGCATTGGATTCGAGTGAAGAGGTCATGCGCAGGATGTGGCGTGCGGTCACGGTGCCTGTGGCTTCGTTGTAGCTGGCCAGATCAGAGATGGGGTCCTGACCAGGGGCAGTGCTTCGATTGGACTTCAAGTTGTATGTACCTTCCAGTCCAAGCCAGACCCGTCCCAGGCTGACAGGCCATCGGTAGCGCACTTGGTAATCGATGCCGGATTTGGCCATGGTGCCCTGGTTGAGCGGGATGTAAACATAGCGGTTCTTGCCCGCCCCGTTGTAGTTGGTGGTGTAGTACAGGGCCTTGAGGCCTGGGTCGTCAAAAATTTGTGACTGCGTCCATGTGCCAAAAACATCGCGCACATCCAGCGTCCAATAGTCCATGGCCAACAGCCACTGCAAAGAAGGCTGTGACAAAACGCCCAGACTCCACTGGCGGGATTTTTCTGGTTTCAGTTCAGGGTTTCCTGAGGAAAAGTTGTCCGTGGCCGAGGTCCCGCTGAAAAGGCTGTAATTCTTGGCGCTGGTCTGGGCCAAGGTCGGCGCGCGAAATCCGTTGCCCGTGCTGGCGCGCAAATGCGTGTTGTCGGCCAGCTCGACCTTGACTCCCAATTTGCCGCTCAGGACGTTGCCAAAATCACTGTACTTTTCTGCACGCACGCTGGAGACGAATTCAACGCGGTCGTAAAGCGGCAGTTGCAGCTCGAGTGCGCCACCACGGTTGTTGCGCCTGAGGGGGTAAATTTCTGGATTGCTGGCCAGCTGGTTGATGAACGCTGACTCGTTGTTGAACAACAAAGAGCCCAACTTGATGTCACCCCATTGGTTTTCTCCAATGGTGCCGGAGGCTTGCAGCTGTGTGTCTTGCAGCTGTGTTCGGTATTCTTGTGTGGTGGCGTCTGGGGCAAACCGGTCACGGATCTTGGCCCAGGTGGCCTCGGAGTAGCTGGCAGGTGCCTGCAACCACTCGGCCGTGCTCAAGACAGTTGCCCAGTTGGTGCCCGTGGTGAACCCACCCACATTCGTGGTTCGGAAGTGGTTTTCGGCGCGCGTGTGTGAAACGGTGTACGACCAGTGGTGCCATTGCCCTCGTGCGCCGATCACCCAGCGCTTGTTGTTTTGCCTTTCCTGGGCGTATCCAGGGTTCAAACTCTCGGCATCGAAGTACAGGCTGTCGCCGGTGATGCTTTTGGAGGCACGTCCACTGACAATTCGCGGGTATTCGCTCAGTTGCTGTTGGGCGCCGAATTCGGAAAAGACGGACAGCGTGGCATCGATTTGCTTTTCAAATGCGGCCCATACATTGGTGTTGTCATAAGCGGGGTACAAGTCGTTGTTGCGCAACTGGCTGGTCTGGCATTGGAAGGGGGTTGGCCAGCTGGTTCCACTTCGCCGTGTGATGCTGTAATCGAAGCCTTCGGGGCACTGTGCCGCTTGGGTGCTGGTGCTCAGTCGTTGTGCGGGCGCGCTGTTGGGAAACGTGTTTTGCGGCGCGTAATACACCGGATTGCCCTGATTGTCCCGGGTGTAAATTTGGGGGCGCAGATCGGTGTAGCTGCGTTCGCGGATGCGCACGGGGTCCCGGTGCGTCTTTTCCAGGTGCATGGTCACGGCATGCCCATCCTCATCGAGCTTGCCTGTGCCCCAGCTGAGGCCTGAGCTGTAACCGTCACCCGAGCCTTGGGTGTGCAGTTTTTCAGCGGTCACGTTGAAGCCCGGTGCCTGTTGCACCGTGATCAGGTTGACCACACCGGCAATCGCATCACTGCCATAAATGGACGAGGCCCCATCGGTCAGGATTTCCACCCGCTCGATGGCGCGCAGCGGCAGCATCGAGATGTCTGGGGCCGTGTGATCTACCTGAGGGCGTTGTTTTGCAAATGAGGGCAGCCTGCGGCCGTTGATCAACACCAACGTGCCCGCCTCATAGCCGTGAATGGCGGCTGACCGGTACCCACCCAGTCCTGAAACGTTGGTGCCGCCCGCCTCTGTGAAAGAGTGCATGGAGGACAGGCCCTGAATCAGCTCCGGCACACTTTGCACACCCATGCGCTCGATTTCTTTGCGATCCACAATGCGCACCGGCAGAGCTTCTCGGCTGCGCGGGTTGACCACACTGGAGCCTGTGATCTCGACCCGCTCAAATTGTCTGTACTCGCGCCCCTGATCGACCACAGTGATTTCATATTGCGCCCAAGCGGGGCTGCAAAGTGCCATCACCCATGGCAGCCACTTGTTGCGTCGCAAGGCTGGCAGACAAGGCATGCTTGCTGCACAAACGGATGGGAAGTCGTCGCGCATTTTTCACCTCGCTGGTGCTTTGACAGCGGTGAATTGTAGTTATTTTTAATTAATAATGTGCGGGGGCAAAAAAATGCCCCGAGCCTTGCGGATCGGGGCAAATCCACCTTTTCGGAGGGTGGAGGAGACAAGCGGTTCGTGCAAAAAAGCACGACTGTTCGCAATTGTAAGGGCTCGATTGCTGCAATGCAGCACTTGTAGCGTTTCAAAATGAAAAAACTTGTAAAGTCGGTGGCTTGGATCGCACAAGCGGACCCTGTGCGCAAGCACTTAGCAACAAAGGAACACAACAATGGAATGCACAGTCAGCTGGACCGGCGCCGCAGGCACGCGCTCAGGCATGGGGTTTTTGGCCGAAACCGGCAGCGGCCATGTCATCGCGATGGACGGTGCTCTAGATGCTGCCAAACCTGAAAACGGCGGGCAAAACCTCGCGCCTCGCCCCATGGAAACCGTGCTGGCAGGCACGGGCGGCTGCACTGCCTACGACGTGGTGCTCATCCTCAAGCGCGGCCGCCATGATGTGCGTGGCTGCAGCGTCAAGCTCACCAGCGAACGCGCCGACGTCGACCCCAAAGTGTTCACCAAAATCCACATGCAGTTCACAGTGACAGGCAAAGGCATCCCTGCGTCAGCGGTGGAGCGGGCCATCGCCATGAGCCACGACAAATACTGCTCGGCCAGCATCATGCTGGGCAAGACCGCCGAAATCACCACGGGTTTTGATTTGGTGGAAATTCAGGGCTGATTGGGTTAGGCTTGGGTTCTTGTTTGTGCACCCCGCCATGCGACTCACTCCGGA
>CANBTZ010000245.1 GCA_947372495.1 Comamonadaceae bacterium
ATGCCCGCGGCCTCCATCGCCGTGATGGCCGCGTAGGTGGTGCCGCCCTTGGAGGTGACGCGCTGGCGCAGGACTTCGGCCGGTTCTGCAGACGCTGCGGCCAGCGATGACGCTCCGGCAAAAGTGGCCACCGCCAGCTGATAGGCCTGCTCGGCGCTCAGGCCCATGCCCACGCCCGCTTCGGTCATGGCTTCGAGAAAGAAAAACACATAAGCGGGGCCGGAGCCTGACAGTGCGGTGACGGCGTCCAGATGCGACTCTTGGGTCACCCACAGGAACTGGCCCGTGGTGCCAATGACTTTTTCGACCAGGGCCTTGTCGTCAGCAGTGACGGCCGGGCAGGGGTAGAGCGCGGTCATGCCCTGGCCCACCAGCGCCGGGGTGTTGGGCATGGAGCGCACCACGCGCTCGGTGTCCAGCCAGCGGCCGATGCTGTCGGTGCGGATGCCTGCGGCCACCGACAGGTGCAGGGCTTGCAGCGTGTGGGCCTTGACCGGGGCGGCGGCTTCGCTGAACACCTGCGGCTTGACCGCCCACACCACCAGGCTGGCCTGCGCCAGTGCCGGGCCTGCGGCGGGCAGGGCGGTGATGCCAAAGTCTGTTTTCAGCTTGGCAGCGGTGTCGGCAAAGGGCTCGACCACGGTGATCTGATCGGGCGTCATGCCCTGGCGGATCAGGCCGCCGATGATGGCGCTGGCCATGTTGCCGCCGCCGATGAATGCGATGTGGGGTGGGGTGTGGCTCATGAGGGTGTCTCTGGGGTGTCGTGCGCGGAGGTCAATTCGGGCATTGTCGCTGTTTGTGGCCACGACTTTCAGGTAGTCTTGCCCGCATGGACTACATCCTTGCCATTGACCAAGGCACCACCAGTTCGCGGGCGGTGGTGTTTGACCGCGCAGGCCAGCCCGTGGCCATCGCCCAACGCGAGTTCCAGCAGCATTTTCCGCAGCCCGGTTGGGTGGAGCATGACGCCGCCGAGATCTGGCGCACGCAGCTCGCGGTCTTGCGCGAGGTGGTGCAGCGTGCAGGCATTTCAGCGCGGCAGGTGCGATCGATCGGGTTGACCAACCAGCGAGAGACCACGGTGCTGTGGGACCGCCGCACGGGTGAGCCCGTGGCCCCGGCCATTGTCTGGCAAGACCGCCGCACCGCGCAGCGATGCGATGCTTTGCGCGCACAGGGCGCACACCGCACCCTGGCCCGCAAGACCGGGCTGGTGCTGGATGCGTATTTCTCGGGCACCAAGCTCGAATGGTTGCTGGACCACGTGCCCGGTGCCCGTGCGCGTGCCGAACGCGGTGAACTGGCCTTTGGCACCATCGACAGCTGGTTGCTCTGGAAGCTGACGGGTGGTCGGGTGCACGCGACCGACCCGAGCAACGCGTCGCGCACCTTGCTGTTCAATGTGCACACCCAAGATTGGGACGACAGCCTGCTGGCGCTGCTGCGCATCCCGCGCAGCGTGCTGCCGCAGGTGTTGCCGTCGTGCGGCGTGGTGGCCGAAACCGATGCCGACATTTTGGGTCTGCCCATCGCGGTGGCCGGTTGCGCGGGCGACCAGCAGGCGGCCTTGTTTGGGCAGGCCTGTTTCACGCCCGGCATGGCCAAGAACACCTACGGCACGGGTTGCTTCATGCTGATGAACACGGGCAGCGCCCCGGTGGCGAGCCGCAACCAGTTGCTGACCACGGTGGCCTGGCAAGGCCCTGTCGGTGCACCTGAGCCGCGCACGGCCTACGCGCTGGAAGGCTCGGTGTTCATGGCGGGCGCCACCGTGCAGTGGCTGCGTGACGGCTTGCAGATCATCCACTCGGCCAACGAGGTCGAGGCGCTGGCCGCCAGCGTGCCCGACACGGGCGATGTGTACCTGGTGCCAGCCTTTGCAGGCCTGGGCACGCCGGACTGGGATGGTCAGGCGCGCGGCACCCTGGTCGGCATGACGCGGGGGACCACCCGCGCGCACCTGGCCCGAGCGGCGCTCGAAGCGATCGCTTGGCAGTCGGCCGATGTGTTCGGTGCCATGGCGCGCGACAGTGGTCTGGCGCTCACCGAGTTGCGGGTGGACGGCGGTGCCAGTCGCAACAACCTGCTGATGCAGATCCAGGCCAATGTGCTGGGCGTGCCCGTGGTGCGCAGCCGCGTGACCGAAACCACGGCGCTGGGCGCGGCCTATTTGGCCGGGTTGGCCACGGGCTTTTGGTCCGGTGCCGACGAAATTGCCGCGCAATGGGCGGAGGATCAACGCTTTGAGCCGCAATGGTCCGGGGCGCAGCGCGAAGCGGGCATGGCCCGCTGGCGTGAGGCGGTGGACCGTTCTCGCCAATGGGCCAAGGCGTGAACACGCACCCTTTGCCCACGCTCCGGGCGGATTTGCTGGCGCGCCTGGCCGAGCCCCGCGTCTGGGACCTGGCCGTGGTGGGCGGCGGCGCTTCGGGGCTGGGCGTGGCCTTGCAGGCGGCAAGCTTGGGCTTGAGCGTGGTGTTACTTGAAGCGCATGACTTTGCGCAGGGCACCTCGTCGCGCTCGACCAAGTTGCTGCACGGCGGCGTGCGTTACCTGGCGCAAGGGCATTTGCCGTTGGTTTATGAGGCGTTGCACGAGCGCCGTGCCGTGCTCGACGCTGCGCCGCACATCGCACGCCCTTTGTCCTTTGTGATGCCGACTTACCGCTGGGGCGAGCAAGCGTTTTATGGCGCAGGCCTCAAGCTGTACGACTTGCTGGCTGGGCAAGCCAGCCTCGGGTCGACCCGGTTTTGGGGTCGCGAGGCCACTTTGCAGGCGGTGCCTGGCGTCAAGGCCGAAGGCTTGCGCGGTGGCGTGCAGTACTGGGACGGCCAGTTTGACGATGCCCGGCTGGCGCTGGCGCTGGCGCGAACGGCCGCTTTGCACGGGGCACTGGCCATCAATCGCGTGTCTGTGAGTGGCTTGATCAAGCAAGAAGGCCGCGTTGCCGGGGTGCAAGCGTGCGACACCGAGAGTGGACAAGTCTTTGAGGTGCAGGCCCGATGCGTGGTGAACGCCACTGGGGTGTGGGTCGATGGCTTGCGCGCTGCGGATGCGCAGGCCCAAGGCCAAGCCGTGAAACCTTTGGTGCGCCCGAGTCAGGGTATTCATTTGGTCGTAGACCGGACTTTTTGGCCTGGCGAAAATGCTTTGCTGGTGCCGTCTACGCGTGACGGTCGGGTGTTGTTTGCGGTGCCCTGGTTGGGTAAGGTGTTGCTTGGCACGACGGATACACCCCGAGCCGAAGCCTTGCTGGAGCCTGTGCCCCTCAAAGCAGAGGTGGACCTGATCCTTCAGGAGGCGGGTCATTATTTGGCGCGGCAGCCCACACGGGCCGATGTGCGGAGTGTCTGGGCGGGGCTGCGCCCTCTGGTGAACAGCGATCATCAGGCTGGCGGCACCAGTCGCGTCAGCCGCGAGCATCGGATTGATATTTCAAGCGCCGGGCTGCTGACCGTGACGGGCGGCAAGTGGACCACTTTTCGGGCCATGGGTGCCGATGTGCTCAAAACGGCGGCCGGTGCGGGATTGCTGCCGCCCGTGGCCGCGCAACCTGCGCCGTGCTTGCCACTGGTGGGGGCGACGCAGGATGCGTCACATCACCCCGGTTTGGCCGCTGCGCCTGGTTGGCATGGCTATGGGAGTGAGGCGTCCTACATCAAAGACATGCCCGGTGGTGACGTTGAGTGGTTGCCCGGTTTGAACGAGGCCATGGTGCGTTTTGCCGCGCGGCATGAATACGCGAGAACGGTTGAAGACGTTCTGGCAAGAAGGTCACGCCTGCTGATGCTGGACGCACGTTTGGCCAGCCAATGGGCGCCCAAGGTGGCTGAGGTGCTGTTTCAAGAGACGGGTGTGGACCCTCACCTGTCCGATTTCGAGGCTTTGGCTGAGCGATACGCCCATTGCCCGTGAGTTTTTTGCCTGATTTGGGCAAAAAAGTTGCAAAGGAGTTGTGCCAGCCCCTTTTTTCTGCCACAATAGAGGGCTTCGCTTTGCAAAAAGCGTGGTTATCTGCCCAATCTGAAGCGCTGCAAGTGGTTTGCGGTGTGAATGACGGGTCCAAGACTGATTCCTTCGGTTGCCTTTGGTGGCTTAGGGAATACAAGTTGGGAATATTTAAATGATCCAGACAGAATCTCGGTTGGATGTTGCCGACAACACCGGCGCCAAGTCCGTGCTGTGCATTAAGGTGCTCGGCGGGTCCAAGCGTC
>CANBTZ010000246.1 GCA_947372495.1 Comamonadaceae bacterium
TGCTGGCCGAGCTGGGCGCGGTGGACGACGACAACGAGCTGACCCCGATCGGCAAAGAGCTGGCCCGCCTGCCACTGGACCCCCGCGTGGGCCGCATGATCTTGGAAGCCCGTGGCCGAGAAGCGCTGGACGAAGTGCTGGTGATTGCCAGCGCCATGAGCGTGCAAGACGTGCGCGACCGCCCCATGGACGCCCAAGCCCAAGCCGACCAGCAACACGCCAAGTTCGACGACGACAAGAGCGAATTCACCGGTTATCTGAAGTTGTGGAAATGGATTCACGACGCCCGAGGCGGCCATGGCACCGACCACAAGCTGAGCAACCGCCAATACGAACAGCTGCTGCGCCAGAACTTCGTCAACATCCGCCGTGTGCGCGAGTGGCGCGACACGCACACCCAGCTGCTCACGGTGGTGACCGAGCACAAGTGGCGCATCAACACCCAGCCTGCAAGCTACGAGCAATTGCACCTGTCCATGCTGGCGGGTCTGTTGGGCAACGTGGGCTACAAGCTCGAAGACGAAGAAGCCTATCTGGGCGCACGCGGCATCAAGTTCCACAAGCACCCTGGCGCGCACCTGAGCAAAAAGCCGGGCCGCTGGATCGTGGTGGCCGAACTGGTCGAGACCACGCGCCTGTTTGGCCGAGGCATTGCGGCGATTGAGCCTCAGTGGCTGGAGCAGGTCGGCGCGCACCTGCTGCGCAAGCAAGTGCTCGACCCGCATTGGGAAAAGAAATCCGCCGAAGTGGTGGCGCTGGAGCGGGCCACGCTTTACGGCCTGGTGGTCTACAGCGGGCGGCGCACGGCCTACAGCCGGGTGGACCTGCACGGCGCACGCGACATCTTCATCCGCGAAGCCCTGGTGGGCGACCAGTGGGAGACCAAGCTGCCGTTTTTGGCCGCCAACCACAAGATGATCGCCAAGGTCGAAGAGCTGGAACACAAGTCGCGCCGCCAAGATGTGCTGGTGGACGACGAACTGATCTACGCCTTTTATGACCAGCAGATTCCGCCCGAGGTGTGCAGCGGCCGCCTGCTCGAAGATTGGTATCGCGCTGAGAGCGCCAAGCAGCCGCGCTTGTTGTTGCTGACCCGCGAAGAGCTGATGCGCCACGAAGCGGCAGGCATCACCACGCAGGCCTTCCCCAAACACATCCGCTTGGGCGGCACCGACTGCCAGGCCACTTATTTGCACGAGCCGGGCGATGCCCGCGATGGCGTGACCGTGACCGTGCCTTTGTTTGTGCTCAACCAAGTGAGTGAAGACCGCTGCGAATGGCTGGTGCCCGGCTTGCTCAAAGACAAAATCCAGGCCCTGCTCAAAAGCCTGCCGCAGCGACCGCGCAGCCGCTTTGTGCCGCTGCCCGAATCGGCCACGCGCATGGCGGCCGAGCTGTCGGTGCCCGAGCTGTTTGGCAACGGGTCGCTCACCGATGTGCTGCTCAAAAAAGCCCGCGACGAAACCAGCCTCGACATCAAGCGCACCGACTTCAAACACGAGATGCTCAGCCCACACCTGTTCATGAACCTGTGCGTGGTGGACGAGCACGGCCGCCAACTCGGCATGGGCCGCAACCTGGGAGCACTCAAAGGCGAGTTAGGTGCCAAAGCGCGTGGCGCGTTCCAAGCGCTGGCGCAGCTCAAAGTGGCAGCAGCGCCTGCTGTGGCCCCGGCAACGGCCAACGCACCAGCGAATACCGCAGGCGCCAACCGCAACAACGCCGCCCCGGCCAAATCCGCTTCAGCGCCCAAGCCCCTGGCCCCCCAGCGCTACACCGCTTGGACCTTTGGCGAGTTGCCCGAGCTGATGGAAATCAGCAAAGGCGGCCAGACCCTGATCGGCTTTCCCGCGCTGGTGGACATGCAAGACGCCGTGACCATCGAAGTATTTGACGAGCCCGACGTGGCCGCCGCCAAAAACCGCGCTGGCTTGCGCCGCCTGTTTGCGCTGCAAATCAAAGACGCGCTCAAGTACCTTGAGAAAAACATCCCCGACCTGCAAAAAATGGCTGTGGCCTACATGCCGCTGGGCACCGCCGACGAGCTGAAAACCCAGATCATCGACGTGGCGCTGGACCGCGCCTTTTTGCTCGACCCGCTACCCAACGACGAAATCACCTTCAAGCGCCGCATCGAAGAAGGCCGGGGCCGCTTGACGCTGATTGCCAACGAAGTGGCCCGGCTGGCGGGCACCATCTTGCTGGAGTTTGGCGCGGCCACCCGCAAGATCAAAGACACCAAAAACGCCCCTGACGCGACCGCAGATTGCACCCAACAACTGCAACGCCTGATGCCCAAAAACTTCATGGCCGCCACCCCGTGGCCGCAGTTGCAGCACTGCGCCCGCTACCTCAAAGCCGTGACCCTGCGCCTGGACAAATACCGCGCCGACCCCGCCCGCGACGCCCAGCGCTTGGCCGAGTTGAAACCCCAAGAACAACGCTATTGGCGCCTGGTGGCCGAACGCAAAGGCGCGCAAGACGCCCGCATGCTGGAGTTCCGCTGGTTACTGGAAGAGTTGCGCGTGAGCTTCTTTGCGCAAGAACTGCGCACCCCGCAGCCTGTCAGCATCAAGCGGCTGGAGAAGGCTTGGGGGCAGTTGAATCATTGATGGGGTTTTTTCAGGGCGATCACGCCCCAAAAATAGAGCCACACTTCTCATTTTGTAATGTCGTAGAGTTCATCTCCTACAACCATTTTGAAAGACGATCCCTGGGACAAGATGACAACCGTTGGCCTGTACGAGTATGAATACGAGTAAGTGGCGCACGTTATCTGATATCGGTCATCAATGAAAATTCTTCGGCCGTATTCGCAGCCCTCGAATGAATCATTTCGCTTTTTGTTCGAATCTTGAAACCCAGTAATCGTTCCAGTCAATATCACGCTGTAACCCACAAGCCTGCTTAGCTTGTCTGCGAAGTCAGCATGTGCATTTATTGAAATTACTGCGCATACGGCAAGTGTTGTGAGCGACTTTTTCATCAAATATCCTTGTACAAATACCGCTGCATCCCCACAAACGCCTGCCTGACCTGTACCGCATCCCCCAATTCCGCCATAGCGTCATTTAGCGCGTTGTAGCGCAGTTTGAGCAGCGGGGTGAGTTTGTCTGCGTCGAGTTGGTCTACGCCTTGGGTCACGTATTGGTCCAGCACAAAGGCCAAGAACGCTTGTTGCTTTTGGCCATACGTCACCGCGTTGTGCGCCTTGGCGCGGTCCGCTCGGGTGGCGCGTGTTTCGGTGGGCAGGGCGAAGGCCACGTAGGCCAGCACGTCGAAGAGGTCGCTTTTCTCGGCTTCGATGATGCGTTGCATCTCGCGCAGCGGGTCGCGGCCAAAGCCTTTGTCGGCCAAGCCGCCCAGCAGCGCTTTGCGCGTGGTCGGGTCGGCCCACAGGGTGCGCAGTTCGTCTTCGTTTTTGAAGAACTCGGGCAGGGCGCCAAACAGGCTTTCCAAAAACTGCGCAGGTGACAGCGGCTTGCCGTCTGGCCCCCAGTAGCTGGTGGAGGTGATGTGCTGGATGGTGCGGGTTTTGCCATCGGCCAGTTTGACCACCAGCTTGGCAGGCCGTAATGGAGGGTCTTGGATGATGCCTGGTTCTTCGACTGTTGGTGGTAGCTCTGGGTCTTGTGGCTGCCAGCTTGGGGGCAAAGGCTTGTCGGCGGGTAGCTCGGGTTCCACAGGTTCGCCGTCCCATTCCGGATCGCTGAACAGGTGGTGCGCCTTCACAAAGTCGTAGATCGTGAAGTAGTCCTTGCCGTCATACAGGCGCGTGCCGCGCCCGATGATTTGCTTGAACTCGATCATCGAATTGACGGGCCGCATCAGCACGATGTTGCGCACGTTGCGGGCGTCCACACCTGTGGAGAGTTTTTGCGATGTGGTCAGGATGGTGGGCAGCGATTTTTCGTTATCCTGAAACTGGCTCAGGTGCTGTTCGCCCAGCTTGCCGTCGTTGGCTGTCACGCGGACGCAATAGTCGGGCGCGGGGCTGGTCTTGATCTGGTTGATCAGGTCGCGCACCAGCAGGGCGTGCTGCTGGGTGGCGCAAAACACGATGGTTTTTTCACGCTGGTCGATCATGCCCATCAGCTTTTTGACGCGGTACTCTTCACGCGCCCTGATCTCGATGATCTTGTTGAAGTCTGCCTCCAGATAACGCTTGCCGGTT
>CANBTZ010000247.1 GCA_947372495.1 Comamonadaceae bacterium
AAGAACAAGATGTTTACCAAAATCCTGATTGCCAACCGCGGCGAAATCGCTTGCCGTGTCATCGCCACCGCCCACAAGATGGGCATCCAAACCGTGGCTGTTTATTCCGAAGCCGACAAAGAAGCGCGCCATGTGCAACTGGCCGACGAGGCGGTATTGATTGGCCCTGCGGCTTCGCGTGAGTCGTACCTGGTCGCCGACAAGATCATTGCCGCAGCCAAAGCCACCGGCGCACAAGCCATTCACCCCGGCTATGGCTTTTTGAGCGAGAACGCAGAGTTCTCCAAGCGCTGCGAAGACGAAGGCATTGCCTTCATCGGCCCACGCCACTTCTCGATCGCCGCCATGGGCGACAAGATCGAGTCGAAAAAGCTGGCAGGTGCTGCGGGCGTGAACTGCATTCCCGGCGTGAACGACGCGATTGAAACCGCTGAAAAAGCGGTCGAAATCGCCAAAGGCATTGGCTACCCCGTCATGATCAAAGCTTCGGCCGGCGGCGGTGGCAAAGGCCTGCGCGTGGCGTTCAATGACAAGGAAGCCTTTGAAGGTTTCACCTCTTGCCGCAACGAAGCGCGCAACAGCTTTGGTGACGACCGTGTGTTCATCGAAAAATTTGTGGAAGAGCCACGCCACATCGAAATCCAGGTGCTGGGCGACAGCCACGGCAACGTGGTGTACCTGAATGAGCGCGAGTGCTCGATCCAGCGCCGTCACCAGAAAGTGATCGAAGAGGCACCGTCGCCTTTCATCTCTGAAGCCACGCGCAAAGCCATGGGCGAGCAAGCCGTGCAATTGGCCAAGGCGGTGAAATACCAATCGGCCGGTACGGTGGAGTTTGTGGTCGGTAAAGACCAGAGCTTCTATTTCCTCGAGATGAATACACGTTTGCAGGTGGAACACCCTGTGACCGAAGCCATCACAGGCCTCGACTTGGTGGAGCAAATGATTCGCGTGGCAGCAGGTGAAAAACTCACTTTGACTCAAGCCGATGTCAAACGCAATGGCTGGGCCATTGAGTGCCGTATCAACGCCGAAGACCCATTCCGTAACTTCTTGCCATCCACTGGCCGTTTGGTGCGTTTCCAAACGCCTAAACAAACCATGTTCCAAGGCAACACTGCTGACTTGCTCGGCGTGCGTGTGGACACCGGCGTGCAAGACGGCGGCGAGATTCCAATGTTCTACGACTCGATGATCGCCAAGCTCATCGTGCACGGCAAAGACCGCAACGAGGCGATTGCCAAAATGCGCGAAGCCTTGAACGGCTTTGTGATTCGCGGCATCAGCTCCAACATCCCCTTCCAGGCGGCCTTGTTGGCGCACCCCCGCTTTGTGTCGGGTGACTTCAAC
Source organism: Comamonadaceae bacterium (assembly GCA_947372495.1). Taxonomy (GTDB): domain Bacteria; phylum Pseudomonadota; class Gammaproteobacteria; order Burkholderiales; family Burkholderiaceae_C; genus Limnohabitans_A. Next base: position 1,351 of record CANBTZ010000247.1, read on the forward strand.
ACGGGCTTCATTGCTGAGCAGTACAGCCAAGGTTTCCGGGCTGAAGACGTGCCACACGACGACCACCATTTTCTGGCAGCACTGGCGGCATTTGTGCGACGCAAGTCGCGTGAGCGCGCGGCCAACCTCAGCGGCCAGCTGCCCGGTTACGACGTCAAGGTCGGTCAGGACTACACCGTGGTCGAACTCGGCCAGGGCGGCAACAACCGCTATGTGCAAGTGCATGTGGACGAGTTCGTAGGCAAGTCCGGCGTAGCCCAGATCACCGTGGAAGGTAAGACCTATGCGATTGAAAGCAATTCGCGCTTGAACGACATCCGGATCGAAGGTACTTGCAATGGCCAACCTTTTACTGCACAAATCGAACGGGGCACCCTGAAGAACCCGCTGGCTTTGCAAGTGCAGCACAACGGCACCCGCATCGAAGCGCTGGTGATGTCGCCCCGCATGGCCGAGCTGCACAAGCTCATGCCGTTCAAGGCACCGCCAGACCTGAGCCGTTTCGTGTTGTCGCCCATGCCGGGTTTGCTGGTGGACGTGGCTGTCGCCGTGGGCCAGAAGGTGCAAGCCGGTGAGCGTGTGGCCGTGATCGAAGCCATGAAGATGGAAAACGTGCTCTTTGCTGCGCAAGACGGCGTGGTCAAGAAAGTGGTTGCCTCCAAAGGCGAATCGCTCACGGTGGACCAGATGATCGTGGAGTTCGAATAAATGACCCGTCCATTCAAGGTGTTGGGCGTCCAGCAAATCGCCATTGGCGGGCCTGACAAGGCCCGCCTGCAAAAACTCTGGGTCGAGATGTTTGGCCTGGAGGTGACCGGCACTTTCAAAAGCGAACGTGAGAACGTGGACGAAGACATCTGCGCCATCGGCACCGGCCCTTTTAAGGTCGAGGTCGATTTGATGCAGCCGCTGGACCCCGATAAAAAGCCCGCTGTGCACACCACACCCCTCAACCACATTGGTTTGTGGATCGACGATCTGCCTGTGGCTGTCGAATGGCTCACGTCGCAAGGCGTGCGCTTTGCACCCGGCGGCATCCGCAAGGGGGCGGCCGGTTTTGACATCACGTTTTTGCACCCCAAGGCGAACGATGAGTTCCCGATTGGCGGCGAGGGCGTGTTGATCGAGCTGGTGCAGGCGCCAGCCGAAGTGGTCAAGGCCTTTGCCGCTTTGGCGGCGCAACCGGCCTGAATCCCCTCGGCCCGGTCGATCTCTGTGATCGCTTCAAAGCCCGTCAGGCTCCGGTCTGGCGGGCTTTTGCTTTGGCCAGTGCCGCTTCGATGATGGCGCGCTTGCGGTCCATCTCAACCTCGGCGCCAGGGCCTTGCGGAACTTTGGTGTGAGCGGCCAGGTCGGCCAGCTTCATTTGCGCTTCGCTTTGCAGGTGGGCCTCGTGGGCTTGCTGCTCACGCACCAGCCGCGTCTGGCGTGACTGGTAGCGTTGCCGGGCTGTCTGCGCTTCTTCGGCCGACCAGGCGGCCCAGCCGGTGCGCGTGTCCGTCACGTTGTCGAGCTCGATGCAGTCCACCGGGCACACCGGAATACACAGCTCACAGCCCGTGCACCAGGGCTCAATGACCGTGTGCATGCGTTTGTTGGCACCCAAAATGGCATCGGTCGGGCAGGCCTTGATGCACAGGGTGCAGCCAATGCACCAGTCTTCGTCAATCACGGCCACATGGCGTGGGCCTTCGCTGCCGTGTTCGGCGCTCAAAGGGGAGGCCATTTGCCCTGTGATGCGGGCCAGGCGTTCAATGCCTTCCTGACCGCCAGGCGGGCATTGGTTGATGGGCGCTTGCCCGCTGGCGATGGCCTGTGCATAGCCTGCGCAATCGGGGTAGCCGCAGCGGGTGCACTGGGTTTGCGGCAAGGCCGCATCGATGGCCAAAAAAAGCGCCTGCAAAGCAGGCGCATTTGGAGAAGCTTGGGTCATGGACCTCAGGCTTGCTTTTTGGGCGCAGCCCACTGTGTTTTGACAGCGGCCTTGCTTGCTTTGGCTGGGGCCGATTTGTTGGCTGGCTTACTGGTTGCTTTGGCGGATGCATTTACGGGTGCATTTGCGGGTGCTTTGGCCGCAGCTTTGACGGCAACGGCTTTTTTGGCAGGTGCAGCTGCTTTGCTGGCGGGTTTGACCGCAGCAGCTTGGGCTGTCGCTTTGACTGCAGTTTGGGTTGTGGGCTTGGCTGCAGCAGGTTTGGCAGTAGGGGGGGTCTTCAGGGCATGGGCCTTGATGAACTTGACCACCTGTGGGTAAACCATCTCGCGCCAGCGGCGGCCGCTGAAGATGCCGTAATGCCCTGCGCCTTCCACTTCCAGGTGGGTGCGTTGGTCTTTGGGGATGCTGCTGCACAGGTCTTGCGCCGCGCGGGTCTGGCCTGAGCCGGAGATGTCGTCCAGTTCGCCTTCCACGGTGAGCAGGGCGGTGTTCTTGATGTCCTGGGGTTTGACGCGTTCGATTTTGCCGTCGACACCCTTGACGTCCCATGTGCCGTTGACCAGTTTGAAGTCCTGGAAAACGGTCTGGATGGTTTCCAGGTAGTAGTCGGCGTCCATGTCGAGCACCGCGTTGTACTCGTCGTAGAACTTGCGGTGGGCGTCAGCGCTGGCGTCGTCACCCTTGATCAGGTCTTTGAAGTAGTCGTAATGGCTGGTGGCGTGGCGGTCAGGGTTCATCGCCACAAAGCCGGTGTGCTGCAAAAAGCCAGGGTACACACGGCGACCAGCGCCAGGGAAGTTCGGTGGCACGCGGTAGATCACGTTGTTCTCGAACCACTCAAAGCTTTTGTTGGTGGCCAGGTTGTTGACCGAAGTGGGCGACA
>CANBTZ010000248.1 GCA_947372495.1 Comamonadaceae bacterium
GTTATGGCAACCTGGTCATCCTCAAGCACAACAGCACTTACCTCACAGCTTATGCCCACAACCAAAAGCTGTTGGTCAAGGAAGATCAGAAAGTTCGCAAGGGCGACAAGATCGCCGAGATGGGCAACAGCGACGCTGACCGTGTGAAACTGCACTTTGAAGTGCGTCGCCAAGGCAAACCGGTTGACCCTGCCAAGTTCCTTGCTGCGCGCTGATCCCTTTTGCGCAAAAACTCCCCCTTTGTCCTGAGACAATCGGGGGATGAGCGCAAAAGAAGACCTTACCATCCCCGAATACGACACCCCCTCCAGCGACGACCTGCCTGAAGGCTGGTTGCGTGTAGGCTCCCTTGACATGGATGCCCAAGGCATTGCCCGCCGTCCAGACGGCAAAGTGGTCTTCATCGAAGGCGCTTTGCCTTTTGAAATCGTCTCGGTCAATGTGCACCGCAAGAAGAACAACTGGGAGCAGGGCGTTGTCACCGCCATCCACCACGAGTCATCCCAGCGCGTGCGCCCGGGCTGTCCCAACTTTGGCCTGCACAAAGGGGCGTGCGGCGGCTGCAAAATGCAGCACCTTGACGCTGCTGCACAAGTGGCCACCAAGCAGCGGGTGCTGGAAGACAACCTCTGGCATTTGGGCAAGGTCAAGGCCGAAACCATGCTGCGCCCGATTGAAGGCCCCGCTTGGGGTTACCGCTACCGGGGTCGCCTGTCGGTGCGCTACGTCATCAAAAAAGGCGAGGTGCTGATCGGCTTTCACGAGCGCAAGAGCCGCTACATCGCCGACATGCAGGTTTGCCCGATCTTGCCGCCGCACGTCAGCCAGATGCTGATGCCTTTGCGTGCCTTGATTGCCCAGATGGATGCCCGCGAAACGCTGCCCCAGCTTGAACTGGCCTGTGGCGACGAAGTCACCGCTTTGGTTCTGCGCCACATGGCGCCTTTGTCTGAAGGCGACAAGCAGAAGCTGCGCGACTTTGCGCTTGAGCATGACGTGCAGTGGTGGCTGCAGCCCAAGGGGCCAGACACGGTGCACCTGCTCGACGAAGGCGGTCAACAGCTGGCCTACAGCTTGCCTGATTTTGGTGTGCACATGCCGTTCAAGCCGACCGATTTCACCCAAGTCAACCCTCACATCAACCGCGTGTTGGTGTCACGCGCTTTGCGCTTGTTGAATGCCCAAAAGACCGAGCGCGTGATCGACTGGTTCTGTGGTTTGGGCAACTTCACACTGCCGATCGCCACGCAGGCGGGTGAGGTGTTGGGCATCGAAGGCGCTGAGGCCTTGGTGGCCCGCTCGCGCGAGAACCTGACGCACAACCAGGCCTTGCGCGCAGGCCAGGGCCCGCTGGCACCAACCACATTTGTGGCCCGCAACCTGTTCGAGATGACCCCGGCCATGCTGGTGGCCGACGGTGCGGCCGACAAATGGTTGGTGGACCCACCGCGTGAAGGCGCGTTTGCCTTGTCCAAGGCCCTGGCCGAGCTGCACCAGCAGCCCGAGCTGCGGGGTGACTGGACGCCTCCCCAACGCATCGTCTATGTGAGCTGCAACCCGGCCACGCTGGCGCGCGATGCGGGCCTCTTGGTGCACCAGGCCGGCTACCGCTGCGTGGCCGCCGGCGTGGTCAACATGTTCGCGCACACCGCGCACGTGGAGAGCATGGCGGTGTTTGAGCTGGCCTGATGCGGCTCGCACCATGAAAAAAGGCTCCCAAGGGAGCCTTTTTAATTAGGGTGGACGACGTTCAGTCGCGTTCGCCGCCCATGATGCCCAGCAAGGCCAGCAGGCTCTGGAAGATGTTGAACAGGTCCAGGTACAGGGCTAGGGTGGCACTGATGTAGTTGGTCTCGCCGCCGTCGATGATCTGCTTGAGGTCATACAGCAGGTAAGCGCTGAAGATGCCAATCGCCAAGGTCGACATGACCATCATGCCCACGGTGGAGCCGATGAAGATGTTGACAATGCCGCCCACCATCAGCACCAGCGCGCCGACGAACAGCCATTTGCTCATGCCCGAGATGTCGCGTTTGATGGTGCTGGCCACGCTGGCCATCACAAAAAACACACCTGCGGTGCCTGCAAAGGCGGTCATGATGAGTTCAGAACCGTTTTTGAAGCCCAGCACCATCGCGATCATGCGCGAGAGCATCAGGCCCATGAAGAAGGTGAAGCCCAGCAAGACGGGCACGCCCGAGGCCGAGTTCTTGGTTTTTTCGATGGCGTACATGAAGCCGAAGGCGCCACCAAGGAAGACGACCAGGCCCAAGCCACCTGTGAGCGATTGGGTGATGCCTGTGGCCACGCCCAGCCAGGCACCCAGCACAGTGGGCAGCAGGGACAGGGCCAGCAGCCAGTAGGTGTTGCGCATCACGCGGTTGCGTTCAGCCGGGGTGCTCGCGCGTCCCCAGGTGGAGGTGTCCAATGTTTGGAAATCGCTCATGTGTGTGCTCCAAGTCAAACCCTGACATCAGGGCCTCTGCATTGTAGGCTTCGGGGCTCAGGCTGGCGCAATTTCCCTCAGGGCTTGGGGTTATCGCGGGTGTTTCAGTTTTTCCCTGCAGTTGCGAATGGGCCCAATGGGGCCATGTATGCTTGTGCTTTTGTCTATTTCGATCGAATACAACCATGAAAACACAATCCGTTCTCGAACTGTCCGACGTGCAAGCCATCGCTGCTGCTGCCCAGGCCGAAGCCCAGAAAAACAACTGGAACGTCAGCATCGCCATCGTGGACGCTGGCGGTCACCTGCTGCACTTTCAGCGCCTGAACGGTGCGCCGCCCATCTCGGCCCACATCGCTCCAGCCAAGGCTCACACGGCGGCCCTGGGCCAGCGCGAGAGCAAGGTGTACGAAGACGTCATCAACGGTGGCCGTTATTCTTTCCTGTCGGCCCCTGCCGTAGAAGGCATGCTCGAAGGTGGTGTGCCGATCATGAAAGACGGCGCTTGCTTGGGTGCAGTTGGCGTGAGTGGTGTCAAATCCAACGAAGATGCCCAGATCGCCAAGGCCGGCATTGCTGCCATCGGCCTCTGATCCGCCCTCTGCAGACGAACAAAAGCCCGCGTAAGCGGGCTTTTTGGGGGGCCATTGGGCTTGCCGTTTTTGGCTTACCAGCTGTCGTCCGAGCCACCGCCCGAATCGTCACCCCAGTCACTGCCTGTGCCGGCATCAAACTCAGGCGCGGCCGCTTGTCCTGACACCAAGCCTTGGTTGTCTGCCCACCCGTTGCTGGCCGGAGCTTGCGCAGGCGGTGCTGGGTGGTGATCGCCTTCCAGCGCTTTGGACAGGGCATAACCTGCGGCCACGCCAGCCAAACCACCCACCACGGCACCTGCGACGGTTGATCCGCCCGAGGGGGCAGCGCCGGGATAGCCCGCAGCGGGATAGCCTGCAGGTGCTGGGGCGTAACCCGTGGTGGGGTTGCGGCCAAAAGCGGTCGACAAGGGACTGCCTGTTGGTGGTGCAGGTGATGCGTAGGCTGGTGAAATCGGTTGTGACGCAGGGCGGTTCATCCGCATCAGCAGCGCAACCACGCCAAGTGCCACAATGCCGATCCAAACATAGGTCAAAGAGAACCCACTGCCTGACTGCGCAGGCGCTTGTGGGGCCGCCTGAACGCTGGTGGCTTGTGCTGCCTGTGGTTTGACTTGCGTGCGCTCCATCAGTTCTTGGAATTGTTTGTCGCTGCTGGCGAACTTGAGCGTGGGGTCAATGCCTTGGGCTTGCTTGAGCTCGGCCTGGGCTTCGGAGGCGCGGTTTTCGCGCAGCAGGACTTGAGCCAGTTCGTAGTGCGCCTTGGCGCTTTGGGGTTTGGCGGCGATGACTTCACGCAGCATCGACTCGGCTTGTGTCAGGTGGCCTTGGCTGACGGCCGTTTCGATGTCCTTGGGGCTGGGCAGGGCCAGCGCCATGGCAGAAGCCGCGAGGGCTGCGCAAACCAGCGCAGATTTCAAAAGCGTGGACAGGGGATGGGTCATGGTTCCTCTTTGAAACAGTGGAGTCGTCAATCTAGCGGCAAATCAGGGCGAATCGCCATTGATTTGTAAGGATTCGCAACCTGCACAGCAGATGGCGTGGGTCATGGGCTTTTCAAGGGCAGACAAAAAAGCCCGCACGATGGCGGGCTTGGGCTTGGGGCGAGCCGTGTTTTATTTGG
>CANBTZ010000249.1 GCA_947372495.1 Comamonadaceae bacterium
GTCAGGTGCGCGCCCGCGTCCGACAACGTGATGACGCCCGCCGGGTGTTTGAGCGAGGGGGCCACGCCATCGTCGTCGTTGTTGAAAAACTTGCCCACGAAATGGGTGCCCAAGTCTTCCGACAAGGCCAGGTCAAAGAACACATCCACCGGGTCCAGCCCGCGCTGGTCGGCCAGCGCCTGAATGCTGATGCCTTCGAGTGCCTGGTTTTGCGCGTGCACGGTTTGACCGACTTCAATGTGCCGCCAGTTGCCCAGAAACAAAATGCCCGCCTTGGGCTGGCGCAGGTTCTGGCGAAACGCTTCGCGGAACTCTGGCGATCGGTACAGCGCTGGCAAGGCGTCGACGCTGGCGGTTTTGACCGCATCAAACGCCGAGTGGCTCAACAGCACATACGGGTCGGTCAAAGTGAAGTCAAACGACAGCGGTTGGCAGCTGGTCAGCACATACAGCTCGTGGCCACGGGCCAAGGCCTGGGCGCAGCGCTCGTAGTAGGTGGCGCCCAGCTCGGGGGTGCCTTCATTGTACATGGTCAGCACTGTGGAGATGTAGCCGGGCCGCCCCGTGTCCTGCACGATGGACTCCATCACATCGGGGCTGGCGCGTGTGCCCGTGGCCATCATGAAGACGCCTTTGTTTTTTTCGCCCAGCACCGAGGTCAGCGCACGCAACTCGTTTTCTGAGGCAATGGTGGACGGCATGGGGATGCCACCGTAGCCACTGTGGTTGGGCGAGAACGACGACGCAAAACCAATCGCGCCGTGGTCCATGGCGTCGCGCACCATGGCCTGCATGGTTTGCAGTTGTTCGGCGCTGGGCTCGGCCTGGGTGGAGCCGCTCGCACCCATCACGGCGGTGCGGATCACCGAGTGGCCTGCAAACACCGCGGTGTTCAGGTAAGGCCCGGTTCGGCGCAGCTGGTCCATGTATTCGCCAAACGATTCAAAGTCCCAGTTCACACCGCTGAGCAGGGCTTGCAAGTCCATGCCTTCGACGACCGACAGGTTTTTCAGCATGGTCTCGCGCAGCGGCGCCGGGCAAGGCGCGATGCCAAAGCCGCAATTGCCAATGACAGCCGTCGTCACGCCCAGAGCGGGTGAGGGCGACATGGTGCGGTCCCAGGTGACCTGGGCGTCGTAGTGCGTGTGCAAGTCCACAATGCCCGGCATCAGCGCCAGGCCTTGGGCATCGATGGTTTCGCGGGCCGGGCCATCCACCTGGCCCATGTGGGTGATGTGTCCTTGTGACACCGCGACATCGATCTGTTGAGGGGGATGACCGCAGCCGTCATGAACCTGTGCGTTGCGGATGATCAAGTCGTGCATCTGTCAAAAGCCTTGCGTGTGTGGTGATGGCATGCGGGGCCATGCCCGCTGCTTTTTTTCACTATAAGCACTTGCTTTGTTCAGACTGTCGCGGATTGGATAGCAGGGTTTTCCAAGCTCATCAGTGTTTCTCTGAACCTGCGCGCCGCAGGTGTTTCGGTGTCGGGTCGCCACAGCAGGGCAATGCCAATTTCGGTGGCAGCACCTGGCCCGTGCACTTTGCGGAACACCACGCCCGGCATGGCGTGCCGTGTGGCCACCGAGGGCACCAGGGCCACGCCCAGGCCGCTCTCGACCAGGCTGACCACGGTCTGCACCTGCACGGCTTCTTGCTGCACCTGCGGCACAAAGCCCGCTTGCTGGCAAGCGAGCAAGGCCATCGCGTGCAGGCCCGGCACCGCTTGGGCGCTGTACATGACAAACGCTTCGCTGGCGAGGTCCGACAGCTTGAGCTTGGGCTTGGCCAGCAGCGGGTGGCCTTCGGGGAGTGCGGCCACAAACACATCCCGCTCGATCGGTGTCATGCGGGCCTGTGTGGCTTGCACCATCGGAAACCGCAGCAGCCCCGCGTCCAGATCGCCCTGCTCCACCTGCTCGATCAGCCGTTGCGTGGTGGATTCGCTCAGCACCAGCTCGACGTCGGGGTAGCGCGCGCGAAACAGCGGCATCAGCCGGGGCATGAGCGAATAGGTGGCCGAGCCGATGAAGCCGATGCGCAGCGTGCCCGCTTCACCTCGTGCGGTGGCGGCGGCCGTGCGGCCGAACTGCTCGGTGTGGAACAGCGCTCGGCGGGCATCGGCCAACGCCGCCTCGCCCGCAGGCGTGAGGTGGGTGCCGCGCCGCGTGCGCTCGAACAAGCGCACGCCCAGCTCTTCTTCGAGTTTGCGGATCGAGGCCGACAGCGGCGGCTGCGAGATGTGCAGCCGCTCGGCCGCACGGTGGTAGTTCAGGGTTTCGGCAAGGGCCACAAAGTGGCGCAGTTGGCGGGTGTCCATTGATATCCAATAGCTATCACAGAGGTGAAAACAAATATTAGACGAAAACACCTGCGGCAGAAATAATAGGCTGCAATACACCCCTTCGTCTCAGGTATGCAGCCACTTCAAGGAATTCGGGTCCTGGACCTGTCGAGCGTGATTTTTGGCCCATTGGCCAGCCAAGTGCTGGCCGATTACGGCGCCGAAGTCATCAAGGTCGAGCCGCCCGAGGGCGATTCGACACGCCACACGGGCCCGGGCCTGGAGCCGGGCATGGCCGCCATGTTCATGGGCGCCAACCGCAGCAAAAAGAGCCTGGTGCTCGACCTCAAGCAACCCGCCGCCCAGCAGGCCTTGCAGGCGCTGGTGGATTCGGCGGACGTGTTCATGCACAGCATGCGGCCCCAAAAACTCGCGGCGCTGGGCATCGACCCGGACACGCTGCGCCAACGCCACCCCCGGCTGGTGTACGCCAGCTTGCTGGGCTTTTTGCCGGGGCCTTATGCGGGCCGGCCCGCGTACGACGATGTGATCCAGGGCATGTCGGGCCTGGCCGATCTGATGGAGCGCCAGACGGGCGAGGCGCGTTACCTGCCCACCATCGCCGCCGACAAGACCTGCGGCCATGTGGCGGCGCACGCCATCTTGGCCGCCCTGATGCAGCGCGAGCGCACGGGCGAGGGGGCGCTGGTCGAGATCCCCATGTTCGAGTCCATGGTGGGCTTCAATTTGGTGGAGCATTTTTACGGTCAGCACTTTGTGCCGCCGCTCTCGGGCGCGGGTTACCCGCGTGTGTTGGCGCCTTGGCGCAGGCCTTACCGCACGGCCGATGGCCATGTGGCCATGATGCCCTACACCACCACCCACTGGCAGCGTTTCTTTGCCGAGGTGGGCCGCCCCGACCTGGCCGCGGACCCGCGCTTTGCCGACATCGCGCAGCGCACCAAGCACATTGCCGAGTTGCTTGAACTCGCGTCCGGTTTGGTGGAAAAGCACGACACGGCCTACTGGATCGCCACTTGTGAGCGGCTCGAAATCCCGGCAGCGCCCGTGGGGCGACTCGACGATTTGCCGCAAGACCCGCATTTGTTGGCCACCGGGTTTTTCGAGTCGGTGCAAGACCCCGCCATGGGCGAGGTGCGCTTTCCGGGGGTGCCCGTGCGCTTCAACGGCCAGCGCCCGCCCGTGGCGCTGCCGCCGCGCTTGGGGGAACACACGCGCCCCCTGCTGTCCGCTGCGGGCTTGTCTGCCGCGCAGATCGACGCCATGCTGGGCAGCGGCGCGGCCGTGGCCCCCACCCTTTCCAACGATTCCGGAGTTTCACACCCATGAGCAGCGCAGCGTTTTCGACAGCGGCGGTGGACCGCAATTTGCCTCAGCTGGGGCGCGGCTTTGTCTGGCAAGACCTCACGGTCGGTCAGCGCATGCGCACCTTCCGTCGCACCATCACTGAGACCGATTTGGTCAACTTCATTTCCGTCACGGGCATGCTCGAAGCCATCTTCATCGAAGAAGGCTACGAAGGCGGCGCGATGGCCGGGCGACCTGTGCCGGGCGCACTCACCTACACCCTGATCGAAGGCTTCATCTTGCAGACCATGATCCAAGGCACGGGCCTGGCCATGCTGGAGCTGCACCAGAAAATTTTGGCACCTGTGGTGGTGGGCGACACCATCGAGGCCGTGATCGAGGTGACCGAGATCCGACCCACCTCACGCAGCGGCCGCGCCGTGGTCACGTCGCGCATCGACGTGTTCAACCAGCACGGCACGCCCGTCATGACCTACACCGCCACCCGTTTGCTGGCCGGTCGCAAGGCCGATTGAGCGGCTCAAAAACATCCGAACCCTACA
>CANBTZ010000250.1 GCA_947372495.1 Comamonadaceae bacterium
TTGTCGATCAAGCCGCGCAGCGCCTGGCTGACCGGGTCCGCTTCATCGGTGATGCCGTAAGCATTGAATTTGCGGTCGGTGCCCGACACATCGGCGCTCTCACCCGCCTTGGACGGGATGATGCGGGCCGGAATGCCCACCGCCGTGGCCCCGGCTGGCACGGGCTTGATGACCACCGCGTTGCTGCCGATCTTGGCGCCGTCACCGACTTCAAAACCGCCCAGCACCTTGGCCCCAGCGCTCACCACCACGTCCTTGCCCAAGGTCGGGTGGCGTTTGGTGCCTTTGTAGAGCGATGTGCCCCCCAAAGTCACGCCTTGGTAAATGGTGCAGCCATCGCCGATTTCGGCGGTCTCGCCCACCACCACGCCCATGGCGTGGTCAAAAAACACGCGGTGGCCAATCTTGGCTCCGGGGTGGATCTCGATGCCCGTCAGCCAGCGCGAGGTGTGCGAAATGAAACGCCCGAGCCATTTGAAGCCGTGGTTCCAACACCAGTGCGCCCGGCGGTGCAGGATCAAGGCATGCAAGCCCGGGTAACAGGTGAGGACTTCCCAGGCGCTGCGGGCGGCCGGGTCGCGTTCAAGGATGCACTGGATGTCGTCGTGAAGGCGGGAAAACATAGGCCTCAAGTCTATCGCTTGCTCAATGTCCCTTGCGGGCGGCTTCCATCATGGCCTTGGCCACCCCACGCAAGATGTGAATTTCTTCGGGCTGCAAGTCGGCCCGATTGAACAGCTGGTTGAGCCGGGGCATCAGCTTCTTGGGGGCTGCCGGGTCCAAAAAGCCGATCTCGGTCAAGGCTTGCTCCCAATGCCCCAGCATGCCCGCCACTTGCTGGGCATCGGCTTTGTCAGATGGGGCCACCTCAGACGGCGCCGCAAAGCCGCCCAGCGCCATGCGCCAGTCATAGGCAATCACCTGGATGGCCGAGCCCAGGTTGAGCGAACCAAACGTGGGGTTGGTCGGGATCGAGAGCGCCACATGGCAGCGGTACACGTCCTCGTTTTTCATGCCGTAGCGCTCGGAGCCAAACAAAAAGGCCACCGACTGCTCGGGTGCACCGGGCCGGGTCAGCTCGGCAAAATGCGCACGGGGAAAGCGCGTGGGTGGCCCAAAGTCACGCGGCGTCATGGCCGTGGCGCACAAATGGGTCACACCGTCGAGCGCCTCGTCGAGCGTCTCGACCACGCGGGCCTTGGCCAGCACATCGTTGGCCCCGCTGGCGCGCTGGATGGTTTCTTCCTTGCGCAGCACGTTGGCCCAGCGCGGCTTGACCAGCACCAGCTCGTCAAAGCCCATGACTTTCATGGCCCGGGCGGCAGCGCCCACATTGCCGGCATGGCTGGTTTCGATCAGGATGAATCGGGTTTTCATGCCCCGATTGTCCATGCAAGTGCTGCGGCCAGCGCTTCAGCCCAATGAAAAGTAGCGTGTCACGACCAAGCCCAATGTCAAACAAAACGTCATGACTGCGGCTCGCAGGAGACCTTGCGCCGTGGCGCTGGGGCGGCGCTTGCGCCACACCACCACCAGGCCTGACATCAACAAAGGAGACAAAACCAGGTTGGCCCAACGCAGTGATGGCCAAGCGAGTAGCGGATGCCCCCAAATCCACACCGACAGCAACCCCAATGCAACACCGACCGCCAAAGTCCCCAACACGTCGCCGATCCATTGCACGGCCGAGGGTTCTTTGCGGGGTTCACGCAGAAGGAAAAAGGGCAGATTCAGCAGCGTGTTGAAAAGCAATTCGCCGATCAAATAGACCAAAAATTCAAGCATGAATGCACCAAAGGGATGGTTTGAAGTCACTGGTCATTTTGAAGAATAACTCGTCTAAAAGCATATTTAGGAATTCAAATTTGTAATCAAGTGATTCATCCTAAGTCTGACCTCAGTCCGTGGCGGTTGACTACAACGCCGCTGCGTGACAGTGCAAGCCCAGCTCAGATCAATGTTTCATGCGAAAATATGCATTTGCTCGCGCGATCGTGCGCTGGCCAGTTCAGTTCTTCACACAATCTATGTCGTCCAATCTCCACCCCATGCTCAACGTGGCCATCAAGGCTGCGCGCGCCGCTGGCGCCATCATCAACCGTGCGGCCCTCGATGTCGAAGCCGTGCGCATTTCGCAAAAGCAGGTCAATGACTTCGTGACCGAGGTGGACCATGCCAGCGAAGCCGTCATCATCGAGACGCTGCTCACCGCTTACCCCGACCACGGCATCCTGGCCGAAGAGTCGGGCAGCACGCATGGCAATCCGAATGCTGACCACATTTGGATCATCGACCCCTTGGACGGCACCACCAACTTCATCCACGGCTTTCCTGTTTATTGCGTGAGCATTGCCCTGCAAGTGCGGGGCAAGATCGAACAAGCCGTCATTTACGACCCCAGCCGCAACGACCTGTTCACCGCCACCAAAGGCCGTGGCGCGTTCATGAACGACCGACGCCTGCGCGTGAGCAAGCGCATCCGCCTGCAGGAATGCCTGATCTCTACAGGTTTCCCTTTCCGCAAGGGCGACAACTTCAACAACTACCTGCGCATGATGGGCGACGTGATGCAACGCACCGCAGGTCTGCGCCGCCCGGGCGCTGCCGCGCTGGACCTGGCCTATGTGGCCGCAGGCTTCACCGACGGTTTCTTTGAAACCGGTCTGTCCCCTTGGGACGTGGCTGCAGGATCACTGTTGGTGACCGAAGCGGGTGGCCTGGTGGGCAACTTCACAGGCGAAGCCGACTTTCTCGACCAAAAAGAATGCCTGGCAGGTGCGCCACGCATCTATGGCCAGCTGGTGCCGCTGCTGCACAAGTACAGCAAGTTTGCTGGCGCGGGCGACAAAGCCGCCGTGCGACAAGCCGCCCAAGCCCTGGACGAAGCCGCCGCGCCCGCAGCGCCAACTGACGCTGCCGAAGGTGCAGCCAACGAAGACGCCCCCTTCTGAACATGAAAGAAGCGCCCGACCTGAGCGCCCACACCCCCATGATGGCCCAGTACCTGGGCATCAAGGCGGAGTTCCCAGACACCCTGGTGTTCTACCGCATGGGCGACTTTTACGAGTTGTTCTTTGCCGACGCCGAAAAAGCCGCTGGCCTGCTCGACATCACCCTCACACGGCGCGGCCAGTCCGCAGGTCAGCCCGTGGTCATGGCGGGTGTGCCCTTCCACGCGGTTGAAAACTACCTGGCCCGACTGATCAAGCTGGGCGAGTCGGTGGCGCTGTGTGAACAGGTGGGCGATGTGGCCACCGCCAAAGGCCCGGTCGAGCGCAAAGTCGTGCGCGTGGTCACCCCCGGCACCCTGACCGACACCGAGCTGCTGCCCGACAAGAGCGAAGCCATCTTGCTGGCCGTGCACCAAGCCCCCAAAGCGCGTTGCGGCCTGGCTTGGTTGAGCGTCACGCAAGGCGTGATTCATCTCGCCGAATGCACACACGACGAACTGGCCGACTGGATCGACCGCATTGGCCCCAGCGAGTTGCTGGCCAGCGCGGGCATGACGCAAAGCTTCGAGCAGCGCCTGAACGGCATCCGCCAACAACATCGGGGCAAAGGCCTGTCGCTGGCCCTGCGCCCTGACTTCCAGTTCGACGCAGGCCTGGGCCAACGCAAACTGCAAGAACAAATGCAAGCCGCGAGTCTGGCCGCCTGGAGCGCCGACGCCCTGCCCGGCGCCCACGCCGCAGCCGCCGCGCTGCTGACCTATGCCGAGCACACCCAGGGCCGCAGCCTGCCGCATGTGCAAAGCATCCGCGTGCAGCGCTCGGACACCCTGATCGACCTGCCCGCCACCACGCGCCGCAACCTCGAACTCGTGCAGACCCTGCGCGGCGAGGATTCCCCCACGCTGTTCTCACTGCTCGACACCTGCATGACGGGCATGGGCAGCCGCATGCTCAAAAGCTGGTTGCTGAGCCCGCAGCGCAGCCGCGACCAAGCGCAAGAGCGCCTGGCAGCCATCGGCCTGCTGCAGTCCAGCGGCCAGTGGAGCCGCCTGCGCGAACAGTTCAAAGGCGCCAGCGACGTCGAGCGCATCACCGCCCGCACCGCACTGCGCCAGGTGCGCCCACGCGAGCTGGTGGCGCTGCGCCATGCGCTCGAACGCGCGCAGCTGCTGGCACACACCCTGGC
>CANBTZ010000251.1 GCA_947372495.1 Comamonadaceae bacterium
CCTGAGCACAACATGCTCAAAGCTTGGACGTCGATCTACGTCGAATCGATTCAGCAAAGTTACTTCAACAAAAAGCCCCAAGCCATCATGGCCTTGGCTTACCCGGTCAGAACCTTGGCCGATGCCCAAGGGCCGCAGAGTCCAGCCACTGCAGTGGTGGCTTCGAATGCACCTGCACCATCTGCTGCTGCAACCCCTTCGGTCCCTGTGGCTGCACCAGCTGTAACTGTGCCAGCTGTATCTGTGCCAGCACCGGTCAAGGTGGCAGCGGCCCCAGTCCCCAAAGTTGAATCAGCAAGCCCACCTGCGCCTGTGAAGGCGGCTCCGGTTGCTCCTGCCCCTGCGCCCGTTGTCGTGGCCGCTGCTGCGCCAGAAACCAAACCGGCCAACGCCGTCTCTGCGACGGACAATGCAGAAAAAATCCGCCTCGAACAAGAACGCAAAGCCATCGAAGAAGACAAACGCAAGATGGCCGTGCAACTCGAAGCCATGACACAGATGTTGGCCAAGTTGCAGCAAGAAAATGCACTGGCCGCCAAAGCCAAAGAGGCGGCCGCTGCAGCGCCCGCAGCACCGGTTGAGCCAGCAGCCCCCGCCAAGCCAGTGACCTTTGCCAACCGCAAAGCATTGGTGATTGGCAACGACCAATACACCGATGTCTCGCCCCTCAACAACGCTGCGTCCGATGCCGATGCCATGGCCAAGTCGCTTGAACTGGTCGGCTACAAAGTGTTCAAACACCACAACCTGACCGAGAAGAAATTCAAACAAGCCGTGCGCGACTTCCGACAGCAACTCAATGGCGGTGACGAAGTGTTGTTCTTCTATGCGGGCCATGGCGTGCAGCTGGGCAGCGCCAACTACCTGCTGCCGATTGACGTCAAAGGTGAAGGCGAAGACCAGATCAAAGACGACGCCATCCTCTTGCAAAAAGTGCTGGACGACATGGAAGAGAAGAAAACCAAATTTGCGCTCGCGGTGATTGACGCCTGCCGTGACAACCCCTTCAAAGGCAAAGGCCGGGCATTGGGTGGCCGGGGCTTGGCGCCCACCACTGCCGCCACCGGCCAGATGATCATGTTCTCAGCCGGATCGGGCCAACAGGCGCTGGACCGTTTGGGTGACAACGACAAAGAAAAGAACGGCCTGTTCACCCGCATCTTCGTCAAGGAAATGCTCAAACCTGGCCTCTCGGTGGACCGTGTGCTGCGCAATGTCCGCAGCGAAGTGGTGCGCCTGGCCAAGTCGGTTGGCCATGAGCAAACCCCCGCGCTCTACGACCAAGCGGTGGGCGAGTTTTATTTCAAGCAATGATGTGAAGGCCTGGGGGTCTAAACTCCCCTCATGCGTTCACTGTCTTTCAATCTGCGTTCAGGCTGGGTGACCCTCTTCAGGCTCTGGTCGCTGGTGTGGCTCTTGCTACCCAGTGCCGCTGGCGCGCAAGACCACATCCTTGAACGAGCGCTCTGGACCGACACCTCCGGCAGTGCCACTTTTGAGCAGGCCAGCACGGCCAGTTACGCCCCCTACACCGGGGTGCTCAGCAAAGGCTTTGGCCACCATGTGCAATGGATCAGATTGAAGATCGACGCTGTGCCCAGTGGCAGCGCCGACAAGTTGGTGCTGCGCATTCGCCCCGTGTTTTTGGACAACATCACGCTTTACGATCCGCTCGAACTGGGGCAGGGCAGAGCGGCCCGCACCACGGGCGACCGCACACCCTTTGCGGCTTCTGAATTCGAATCGCTCAACCACACCTTCGTCATCCCGGCGCAGCAGACCCCGCGCCATGTCTGGTTGCGCCTGTCCACCAGCAGCACGCAACTCATGCACGTTGAAGCACTCACGCCGCGCAATATGCTGCGCGATGAGCATGTTCTGTGGTTGGCTTATTCGGCGTTGTTGGCGGTGCTTTTTTCTTGCCTGCTGTGGGTGTTCATCTCGTGGCTGCAGGACCGCGATCAGGTCAATGGCGTCTTTGTTTTGCGCCAGACCATTTTGCTCATGTACACCAGTTGCTTCTTGGGCTACCACCGCATCTTGCTCGATGGTGTGATTTCGGCACCGCACCAGGACCTTTTTTATGGGTGGACACTGCTGTTGTCCACCACACTGACGTTCATTTTTGAGTACCGACTTTTGCACGAGTACGCTGTTGCGCCTTGGGGGCGCAATGTGCTGCGCGCAGGGCTGGCCGCGTCTTTTCTGGTGCTTTTCCTCATGCTGATTGGCCGCAGCGATTGGGCATTGCCATTGAACACGCTGCTGGTGGGGTTGGGCATGCTGTCCATGTTTGTGATCTCGCTGTTCATTCAGCCGCGTGGTCCAGCCCAAGCCCTCGCATCGGGCCGTTATGTGCTGCCCAAGCGGGCCATTGCAGCCTATTACGGCCTGGCGGTCACCTTGCTTGCCGTGACCATCATGCCCAGCTTGGGCCTGTTGCGTGGCACCATGATGTCCATTTATGGCGTGCTGTTTTACGGCTTGCTCTCAGGCCTGTTCATGACCGCCCTGCTCATTGTGCGCTCGCGCCAAATGGAGCGCCTGCGCCGCGAACAAGCCAACCACCTGTTCCTCTTTCGCGAGCAACTCGCCATCGAAACGCGACGACGCCAGGACCAATCTCAGCTGCTCAACATGCTGATGCACGAGCTCAAGACACCACTGGCCGTGATCGACCTCGCACTCACGGAGCGAGCAGCCACCGACAAAGCCCAAGGCTATGTGGGCCGAGCCATCGACAACATGAAGTCCATCCTCAACCGCTGCGTGCAAACCGATCGCCTGGTCGAGCGGCCTTTTGAAGTGCAAGCCCAGCGCTTTGACCTCGCCCAGCAACTGCAACAATGGCTGCAAGACAACAAGCAAGCCGAAGGCCGTATTGCGCTGCAAACCTTGCCCGCCACCCCGGTCGAAACCGACCTGCAGTGCCTGCAGATCATCGTCAGCAACCTGATCGAAAACGCCCTCAAATACGGCGACCCACAACAGCCTGTGCACGTCACCCTGCAAGCGCAAGCTCACGCAGACGGGCGCAGCGGCCTGAGCCTGCAGGTGAGCAACGCGCCGGGTGTAGCAGGCCGACCCGATGCAGACAAGGTCTTTGCCAAGTACTACCGCAGCGCTGCAGCGCAACGCCAGTCGGGCACTGGGCTGGGCCTTTTTCTGTCGCACAATCTCGCTCAGCAAATCGGCGCTCAACTGCGCTACCAGCCCACCGACACCCACATCTGCTTTGAACTATGGCTGCCCACCTGAGCATCGTCCTCGTTGAAGACAACGACGACTTGCGCGAACTCACCGCCGACGCCTTGCGCGCCGAAGGCCATCGCGTGGTCGCGCTCAGCTGCGCCGAAGAACTCGAAGACCAAGCTCGGGGCGCGGCGGCTGATGTGTTTTTGATCGACCTCAATCTGCCCGGCGAAGACGGCTACAGCCTCTCGCGCCGCATTCGGCAGGTGCAGCCGCTGGTGGGCATCATCATCATCTCAGCGCGCAGTGACTTGCAAGACAAGGTGGTCGGCTACGACAGTGGCGCCGATTGGTACTTGGCCAAACCCGTGCCGTTTGCCGAGTTGTCCGCCGCGCTCAAAAGCTTTGCCCGCCGCCGCCAAGCGCAACAGGTCGACACCGTCATGCCCGCAGGCGGCTTGCGTTTGCAGCAGCGCGAGCTGCATGGACCGGCTGGCAGCGTGCGCCTGACGCCCGCCGAAGAAAACCTGTTGACCGCCTTGGCCCGTGCGCCCTCAGGCCGACTTGAAAACTGGCAACTCCTCGAACTGTTTGGCCTGGACAGCGCCGACGTCAGCAAAACCAGCCTGGAAGTGCGCATCACCCGTCTGCGCAAAAAACTCAGCCAAGTGGGGGCACAAGGGCTTTGCCTCGAATCCATCCGGGGTATCGGCTACCAGCTGAATGTACCGGTGCAAGTCATGGCTTGATTTGTAGGAGCCCCGCCCTCGGGGCGATTGCGTGCCTGAATCCTGCGCCCCATCGCGGCGAGGGCGCCGCTCCTACATCAGGCCAGCAGCTCTTGCTCATGAGCTGGTGATTGATGAAGAACATTCATGTGTGCAATGCCGCCAAAG
>CANBTZ010000252.1 GCA_947372495.1 Comamonadaceae bacterium
AGTCGGTCTACGAAGGCGGCGTGCAAACCGGTGGCAACAGCTCGGCCCTAATCGATGCCGCTGCAGCCTGCGTGGTCACGTCTGGGGCCTATGCCAAGGCGAACATCAAAAAGCCGCTGGCCCGCGTGGTCGCCGCTGCGGCCGTCGGCGTGCCGCCCGAGATCATGGGCATTGGCCCCGCGCCCGCCATCCGCTTGCTGCTGGAGCGCACTGGCCTCAAGCTGTCCGACATTGGCCGCTTCGAAATCAACGAAGCCCAAGGCGCACAAACCTTGGCCGTGGCTCGCGAGCTCGGCCTGGACTTGTCCAAGCTCAACGTCAATGGCGGCGCGATTGCGCTGGGCCACCCCTTGGCCGCCACCGGCGTTCGCCTGACCATCACGCTGGCGCGCGAATTGAAGCGCAGCGGCTTGCGCTGGGGCATCTCGAGTGCCTGCGTGGGCGGTGGTCAGGGCATTGCGCTGCTGATCGAAAACCCCGAAGGCGTTTGAACCATCCTGCAGGAGCGGCGCCCAGCCGCGATGAATCACTGAAATCGCGGCGAGGGCGCCGCTCCCACAACAAATGAAAAGGCAAAAAAATGAACATCCAAGGACAAGCAGCACTGGTCACCGGCGGTGGCTCCGGTTTGGGCGAAGCCACCGCCCGTGAACTCGCCCGTCTGGGCGCAAAAGTCGCCGTGCTCGACCTCAACATGGAGAACGCCGAGCGCGTGGCCAAAGACATTGGCGGCGTTGCGGTGCACTGCAACGTGTCTGACCCGGACAGCATGGCCAAAGCCATCGAAACCGCAGCGGCTGCGCACGGCCCCGCCCGCATCCTGATGCAAATTGCGGGCATCGGCACCGCCAAGCGCGTGGTCGGCAAAGACGGCAACGCCGCGCCGCTGGAAGAGTTTGCCAAGGTGATCAACGTCAACCTGATCGGCACCTACAACGCGGCGCGTTTGTTTGCAGCCGCTTGTGCCAAGCTGGAACCCATGGACGACAACGCCCGTGGCGTGATGGTCTTCACCGCCTCGGTAGCCGCGTTTGACGGCCAAGTGGGCCAGCAGGCCTACAGCGCCTCCAAAGCCGGCGTGGCGGGCATGACCCTGCCCATGGCGCGCGATTTGGCGCAACACGGCATCCGCGTGTGCACCATAGCCCCTGGCCTGTTCAAAACACCGTTGCTGGCCAGCTTGCCCGAGCCCGTGCAACAGTCTCTGGCCGCCAGCATCCCCTTCCCGGCACGCCTGGGCAAGCCCAGCGAGTTTGCCGAGCTGGCCTGCCACATCGTGAGCAACGACCACCTGAACGGCGAAGTCATCCGCCTGGACGGCGCACTTCGCATGGCACCCCGCTGAAAGCACACGATGAGCAAAACCGTTGTTTACGAAGTGCAAGTGATGTTCGGTGACTGCGACCCCGCAGGCATCGTCTTCTTCCCCAACTTCTCCAAGTGGATGGATGCCTCTTCTCTGAACTTCTTTGTCCAATGCGGCGTGCCGCCTTGGCGCGAGCTGGTCAAGACACGCGGCATCATCGGGACGCCGCTCTTGGAGATCAACACCAAGTTCATCCGCCCCGCTACATATGGTGAAACCCTGCAGATCCACACCAGCGTGCAGGAGTGGCGCGAGAAAGTCATTGTGCACAAGCACGTGGTCATGCGCGGCGACACTGTGTTGTGCGAAGGCACCGAAGTGCGCGCTTTCTGCATCAAGCACCCCGAAGACCCGGACCGCATCAAGGCCATCCCGGTGCCCGGGGACATCAAAGCCTTGTGCAACTGAAGTCAGGACCTCAAGCATGTACTACGAACCCGGCGTCACCCCCCACGGCTTGCCACATGACCCGTTCAAGTCCTGCGTGATCCCACGCCCGATCGGCTGGATCTCGACCGTGGATGCGCAAGGCCGCCACAACCTGGCGCCTTACAGCCAGTTCCAGAACGTGAGCTTTGACCCACCCATCGTCATGTTCAGCGCCAACCAGACCACCCAGGGCGAGCGCAAGGACTCGGTGCGCAATGCCGAACAAACCGGCGAGTTCGTGTGGAACATGGCCACTTATGACTTGCGCGATGCGGTCAACATCTCGGCCGAAGAAGTGCCCCATGGCGTGGACGAGTTCGAGCGCGCAGGCCTTGAAAAACTGCCCAGCCGCCTGGTCAAGCCCATGCGGGTCAAGGGCTCGCCTATCCAGTTCGAGTGCGTGTACCTCAACAGCCTGCGTTTTCCAGGCAAGCCGCCCATGGGCACCGCCGACGTGGTGTTTGGCCGCGTGGTGGCGATCCACATTGATGACGAGGTCATCAATGGCCAAGGCCTGATCGATGTGCTCAAGATCCAGCCGCTGGCGCGCATGGGTTACTACGACTACACCTTTGTCGACAACCAATTCCAAATGGTCATCCCCGGCAACAGCCAAGCCTTGTTGGCGGGGCTGGAAGGCTCGGCGGACAAAGCGGCCAAAACGACATCCCGCTGAAGCCTCCGAAATCCATTCACCCTTTTCATTCATCTTTTTTCAACCACCCCAAAGAGGAGACAAGCATGACCAACCGTCGTGATTTCATTCAATCCGCCGTCAGCGCTGCAGTCCTGGGCAGCACCGCATTCCACCAAGCCTGGGCCCAAAGCGGTCTGCCCATTGAGCAAGTGAAGGTGCTCTATGGCTTCCCACCCGGCAGTGCAGGCGACATCTGCGCCCGCCGCGTCGCTGAAAAATTTGGCGGTACGCCCTACAGCAAAAACGCAGGCATCATCGACAGCCGACCAGGTGCTGGCGGTCAGATTGCCCTGAACTTGCTCAAAAGCGCGCCCGCTGATGGCTCCGTGCTGGCGATGACCCCCTTCTCGGCCATTTCGCTGTACCCGCACATCTTCAAAAACCTGCAATACAAGCCGTTTGAAGACTTCACCCCTGTGGGCACTGCCTCCATGATCCACCACGGTTTTGCCGTCGGCCCCATGGTGCCTGCCAGTGTCAAAAACGTGAAAGACTTCATTGCCTGGGCCAAAGCGAATCCGGCACAAGCGAGCTACGGCTCACCTGCTGCAGGCTCCACACCGCACTTCATTGGCGCCTTGCTGGGTTTGAACCAGAACTTCGAGTTCAAGCATGTGCCTTACCGCGGCTCGGTGCCCGGTGTGACCGACGTGGTCGGCGGCCAGATCGCCTGCATGTTCACCCCGCACGGCGACTTCATTGCCAACCACAAGGCTGGCAAGATGCGCATCATTGCCACGTCGGGCAAAACCCGTTCGCCTTTTGTGCCCGATGTGGCCACTTTCGCAGAACAGGGCTTTCCAGAGTTGACAGTGGAAGAATGGTTCGGCTTTTATGCGCCTGCCAAAACCCCTGCCAACGTGATTCAAGCCGCCAATGCAGCCATCAACGCGGCACTGAAAGACAAAGCGGTGCAAGACGCGTTCACGGTGGTCGGCTTGATCCCCTTCGGTGGCACACCTGCCGAGCAACTCAAAAGCTCACAAGTGGAGCTGGAGCGCTGGGCACCACTGATCAAACGCATCGGTTTCACGGTGGACTCCTGATCCGTCCATCAGACGGATCACTGCCGGAGCGCCCTGTTGGTGCTCCGGCTTTTTTTGATTGACATCTAATCGCCATGAACGCCTACCAACCCCGCACCGACGACATGCAGTTTGTGTTGTCACGCGTTTTGAACGCGCCCGCCCAACTGCAAGCCCTGCCCGCCTTTGCCGAGGTGGACCCGGACTTGATGCAGCAAGTGCTCGATGAAGCAGGCAAGTTCGTGGGCGAAGTGATTGCCCCGCTCAACCGCGATGGCGATGAAATCGGTGCGCAATGGGCGGGCGGCGCAGTCACCATGCCGCCGGGCTTCAAGGACGCCTACCAATCCTTTTGGCAATCGGGCTGGCCCGCCTTGGCCGCCAGCGCCGAAGACGGCGGGCAAGGCCTGCCCACTGTGCTCGAAGCCATGCTCTACGAAATGCTGTCGGCCGCCAACCACGGCTGGACCATGGCCCCCGGCTTGCTGCACGGCGCTTACGAGTGCATCAAGCACCACGCCAGCGATGAACTCAAAGCGCAATATTTGGAGAAAGTGGCCACCGGCGAAT
>CANBTZ010000253.1 GCA_947372495.1 Comamonadaceae bacterium
GGCAACCGCATCGTGCAAATGTCCGCACAAAAGGGTGGCCTCAAAAAGTTCAGCATGGAGCTGGGCGGCAAGAGCCCCTTTGTGATTTTTGAAGACGCTGACCTGGACCGCGCTCTGGACGCCGCCATCTTCATGATCTTCAGCAACAACGGCGAGCGCTGCACCGCAGGCAGCCGCATCTTGGTGCAGCAAAGCATCTACGTCGACTTCGCCGCCAAATTTGCCGAGCGCGCCAAACGCATCACCGTGGGCGACCCGCTCGATGACAAAACCATCGTCGGCCCGATGATCTCCAAGGCCCACTTGGCCAAAGTGCGCAGCTACATCGATCTCGGCCCCAAAGAGGGCGCTACGATGCTGTGTGGCGGTCTGGACCAACCCGGCTACGCCGTCGACCTGCCCGCGCATGTCAAAAACGGCAACTTCGTCTGGCCCACCGTGTTTGCCGATGTCGACAACCGCATGCGCATCGCACAAGAAGAAATCTTCGGCCCCGTGGCCTGCCTGATCCCGTTCAAGGACGAAGCAGACGCGATTGAAAAAGCCAACGACATCGAATACGGCCTCTCCAGCTACGTCTGGACCGAGAACCTGGGCCGCGCCCACCGCGTGGCGGCAGCTGTGGAAGCGGGCATGTGCTTCGTCAACAGCCAGAACGTGCGCGACCTGCGTCAGCCCTTTGGCGGCACCAAGGCCAGCGGCACGGGCCGTGAGGGAGGTACCTGGAGCTACGAAGTGTTCTGTGAGCCCAAAAACGTTGCGGTGAGCCTGGGCGGTCACCACATCCCGCATTGGGGTGTTTGAGTACAACAACTTTCAAACTGGAGATGACATGACCGTGAACCCATTGGCCATTTGGGGCCCTGTCTTTGCCATGATGGCCTTGGTGCTGGTGGTGGCTTACTTGACGTTTCGCGAGCGCGTTCGTCAATTCAAGGCGCTGCGCGTGCACCCACAAAAAGTGTCCACCCGCAGTGAGTTTTCGGCAGCCCTCAAAGACACCCGCTGCGCGGACAATTTCTCCAACTTGTTCGAAACGCCCGTCATGTTTTATGTGGCGTGCATCGGTCTGCATGCCACGCAAACGGTCAGCGTCAGCGCTTTGGTTTTGGCCTGCCTCTATGTGTTGCTGAGGGTGGGCCACAGTGTGGTGCACTGTGGCAGCAATGTGGTGTTCACACGTTTCAAACTCTTTGCGGCCAGCATGTTGGTGCTGCTGGGGCTTTGGGTGGTGTGGGGCTTGACTTTGCTGCAAGTGATTTGATGGCCATGCAGCGCCGTGAATTGATGTTGGCCGCTGTGGCCGCCTTGCCTTGGGCTGCACAGGCCCAGACACAGGCTTGGCCCACCAAGCCGATCCGCCTGATCGTGCCTTTCCCACCCGGCGGGACCACCGATGTGGTGACGCGCCTGGTCGCTGCCGAGTTGACCAAGGCCTTGGGCCAGAGCGTGGTGGTCGACAACAAACCCGGCGCGGGCACCGTGCTGGGCGTGGACCTGGCGGCCAAGTCGCCGCCCGATGGCCACACCCTGGTGACCGTGGCCAACAGTTTTTGCGTCAACCAGACGCTGGTGAAAAACCTGCCCTACGACGGGCTGCGCGATTTGCGCCCAGTCGGTCTCATGGGCATGTCGGAGCATGTGTTGGCCACGCACCCCGGCAGCGGCCTCAAGACCGTGGCCGACCTGATCGCGGCGGCCAAAAAGCAACCCGGCAAGCTCAGCTATGCCTCTTTTGGCGCGGGCACATCGGCCCACATCGCGGGGGCCATGCTCGAAGCGCAAGCCGGCATCGAGATGATCCATGTGCCCTACAAGGGCCAGGCCCCGGCACTCAACGATCTGATCGGTGGTCAGGTCACGGTGATGTTCGGCAACTGGCCCGAGTTCCGCCAGCATGTGCAAAGCGGCAAGCTCGTCGCACTGGGCATGGCCACGGCCAAGCGCTCGCCACTGGCGCCGCAAATCGCCACACTCACCGAACAAGGCCTGCCGATTGAATCGAACTCTTGGAACGGCATCCTCACGCGCAGCGGCACGCCCGATGCAGTCGTGCACAGGCTGAACGCCGAGATCAACAAGGCCCTGCAAGCGCCCACGGTGGTGCAGGCCTTCCAAGAAGGCGGCATCGTGTCGCTGGCGGGCAACCCCGAGCGCTTTGCGGCCTTCATCCGCAGCGAGACCGATAAATACGCGCAGGTGATCCGCAAAGCGGGCATCACGGCCGAGAGCTGAACAAGGGAACATACAAATGGGGCAACTCGACAACACCCGGAGTGCTCGCCATGGGTAAGCTCGCACTCGCCGCCAAAATCACCCATGTGCCCAGCATGTACCTGAGTGAGATTCCCGGTCCTCGTTTTGGCACACGCCAAAGCGCCATCGACGGTCACAAAGAGATCAGCCGCCGCTGCCGCGCCCTGGGTGTGGACACGCTGGTGGTGTTCGACACGCACTGGCTCGTCAACGCTAACTACCACATCAACTGCGCGCCGCACTTCAAGGGCAGCTACACCAGCAATGAGTTGCCGCACTTCATCAACCACATGGCTTTTGAGTCACCGGGCAACCCCGAGCTGGGGCATTTGCTCGCCAAAGTGGCCAACGCACACGGCGTAGAAACCCTGGCGCACGACAACACCACGCTCGACCCCGAGTACGGCACGCTGGTGCCGCTGCGCTACATGAACGAAGACCAGCACTTCAAGGTGGTCTCGGTGTCGGCCCTGTGCATGGTGCATTACCTGAACGACAGCGCCCGCTTGGGCTGGGCCATGCGCGAGGCGGTGGAAAAGCATTACGACGGCAAGGTGGCCTTTCTGGCCAGCGGCTCACTCTCACACCGCTTTGCGCAAAACGGCTTGGCACCGGAGTTCGCCCACAAGATCTGGAGTCCGTTTTTAGAGCAGCTCGACAAGCAGGTGCTGCAGATGTGGGGCAACCGCGAGTGGAAAGCCTTTTGCGAGATGCTGCCCGAGTACGCCAGCAAAGGCCACGGCGAAGGCTTCATGCACGACACCGCCATGCTGATGGGCGCTTTGGGCTGGACCGGCTATGACGGCGCGGTGGACATGGTGACGCCGTACTTTGGGGCCAGCGGCACGGGCCAGCTGAATGCGATTTTTGAAGTCACACCGCAGGACGGCAGCCATGTGCCTGCTGCCGTGGCCAGCAGTGCCGAGGGTTATACGGCCATCAGCACCCGCCTTTGAGGAGAGCGACACATGCCCCATCTTGTGATTCTTTACACCGGTCAGCTCGACGCTGAAGTTCACATGACCACCCTGTGCCGCCAGATGGCGGACGCCATGCTCACCGTGAAAGACGAGGAGGGAAAACAGGTTTTCCCAACTGGCGGCACGCGTGTGCTGGCTTACCCGGCGCCGCACTATGCGGTGGCCGATGGTGGTGCGGCAGGACGTGATGCAGGCGGCTCAGGTGATTACGCCTTTGTCTACCTGAACGTGCGCATGGGCCGAGGTCGCAGCGAGGCCACCCAGCAAAGCGCTGGGCAGACATTGCTCGAGGTGGCCAAAGCCTTTTTTGCACCCGTGATGGCGCAGCGCCACATCGGGATCACACTGCAAATCGACGTGGGGCCTGAGGTGTTTGACGCCAAGCACAGCAATCTGCATCCGCTGTTCAACAAAATCTGATGGGCCCCGACTTGATGTGGGAGCCGCGCCCTCGCGGCGATGCCCCCTTCATCACCATAGAAACTATCGCGGCGAGGGCGCCGCTCCTACAGGAACACCATGTTTGACGACGCATTGATCCAGCAGCTCGCGCACGAGCTCAACCAATCCGAAAAATCCCGCGTGCAGATCGAGCACTTTTCCAAGCGCTTCCCGGGCATGACGATCGAAGACGGCTACCGCATCAACCGCGCTTGGATGCAGATCAAGTTCGCCGAGGGGCGCACAATGATTGGCCACAAGATCGGGCTGACGAGCCGCGCCATGCAGGTCTCGAGCCAGATCGACGAGCCCGACTACGGCACGCTGCTGGACAACATGCGCTACGACTGCACGCCCGGCCAAGTGCTGGACATTCCACATGCCCATTTCATCGC
>CANBTZ010000254.1 GCA_947372495.1 Comamonadaceae bacterium
TGTGTATGCCGTGATCCCGGATGTGGCCGCTTTGCCGATCGCCATGCAAACCTTGCACATTTTGCGCGGGCAGGGTGTGTCTGTGCAGATGCACGCGGGCACGGGCGAAGGCATGGGCTCGATGAAATCCCAGTTCAAGAAGGCCGACAGCAGTGGCGCCAGTTTTGCATTGGTGTTTGGTGCCCAAGAATTGGCGCAAGGCCAAGTCACCGTCAAGTCCTTGCGCGACGGCGCAGGTGCGCAGCGTCTTGAAGCGCTCGATCAGGCGCAGACCTGGGCGCAGAGCCTACAATCCTTTTGATTCAGACAGACAACCTATTTATGGCATCCCACCTCGACCTTGAAGAACAGGAACAGCTTGCAGAGATCAAGCATTTCTGGAAGACCTACGGCAACCTGATTTCCTGGGTGTTGATCGCCATTTTGGGCAGTTACGCGGCTTGGAATGGCTACCAGTATTGGCAGCGCACCCAGTCGGCCAAAGCTTCCGCCTTGTACGACGAAGTCGAAAAGGCCGTGGCCGCCAACGACGCCACGCGCGTCGAACGCAGCTTGGCCGACATGAAAGACAACTTCGCGTCCACGCACTTTGCCCACCAAGCCGGATTGCTGGCGGCGCGCAGCCTGTATGCACAGGGCAAGACCGATCAGGCCAAAGCCACTTTGACCTGGGTTGCTGACAGCGCCCCAACGCCTGCCCTCAAAGACGTGGCTCGCCTGCGGCTGGCAGCGCTCCTTTGGGAAAGCAAGGCGCTCGACGAAGCACTCAAGCAGCTGAATGTGCCGTTCACCTCAGAGATGAGTGGTTTGGCCTCCGACATGCGCGGTGATGTGCTCCAGGCCAAAGGCCAGTCGGCTGAGGCCATCGCCGCTTACCAGCAAGCGTGGCAACAAATTCCCGTCAGCACTGAATACCGCCGCATGGTGGAAGCCAAATTGAGCGCTTTGGGTGTTCAGGTGGCTGCAGATACGCCTGCAAAAACTGTCAAATGAGGTTATCTATGGGCCAGTTCTTGTTTCGTTGCTTGACCGCTTTGGCGGGCGCTGTGATCGTGTCGGCTTGCTCCAGCACAGCCGAAAAACCACAGCCTGCGCCGCTGCCTGCCTTCACGGCGCAGCTGCAGGTGCAAAAAGTTTGGTCCACCAAGCTGGGTGAGGTCAGCACGCCACTGTCCGCTTCGGTGCAGGGCACCCGCGTCGCGATCGCGTCGACGACAGGCGATGTGGCCTTGATCGATGCCCAGACGGGTGCGGATGTCTGGCGTATGAACCTCAAAGAACGCATCCAAGCGGGTGTGGGCGGTGACGGCCAACGCTTCGCTGTGGTCACCCAAAACAACGAAGTGATCGCGGTCGAGTCGGGTCGCGAGATCTGGCGTCAGAAATTGCAGGCAGGCACCTTCACTGCGCCCTTGGTCGCGGGTGGACGAGTTTTTGTCTTGACCGCTGACCGCACCACGCTGGCCTTTGACGGCGCGAGCGGCCAGCGCCTGTGGTCTCAGCAACGCAACGCCGACCCCTTGGTCTTGCGCCAAGCTGGCGTGTTGGCCGCTTGGAACGACACCTTGCTGGCGGGCTTTGAAGGCCGCCTGCTGGGGCTCAACCCCTCGACGGGCTTGCCCCGTTGGGAGTCGGTCGTGGGCAGCTCGCGCGGCACCAACGAGGTCGAGCGGCTGGTGGACCTGGTCGCTGGCCTCAACCGCCAGGGCAACAGCGTTTGCGCACGCGCCTTCCAAACGTCGGTGGCCTGCATTGACGCCAGCCGCGGTGCTGTGCAATGGACCCGCTCTGCGCAAGGTCACACGGGCCTGGACGGTGACGAAGCCCGCGTCTATGGCGCCGAATCGGACAGCAAAGTGCTGGCCTGGAACCGCCAAAATGGCCAGCCTGTCTGGACACAAGACGCCCTGCGTTTTCGTGGCCTGGGCGCGCCGCTGCTGATGGGGCGTGCGCTGGTCCTGGGCGACGAGGCGGGCTTGCTGCACTTTCTCTCGCTGGAGGACGGCAAAGTGCTGCAGCGCGTGACGGGTGACGCTTCGGCGGTCGCTGTGCGCCCCGTGCTGGCGGGTCAAACCCTGGTGGTGATTCATCGAAGTGGCCAAATTTCTGGCTACCGTACTGAGTGAAGTCGTTCGCGACGGATCGGAATATTTGCAAGTGAAACCTGTACTGGCCCTGGTGGGCCGCCCCAATGTGGGCAAATCCACGCTGTTCAACCGCCTCACCAAGACCCGGGATGCCATCGTGGCCGACTATGCCGGCTTGACCCGTGACCGCCACTATGGTCAGGGCAAGCAAGGCAAGCACGAATACATCGTGATTGACACGGGCGGTTTTGAGCCCGATGCCAGCACGGGCATTTACAAGGAAATGGCCAAGCAGACCCAACAAGCGGTCGCTGAGGCCGATGTGGTCATTTTTGTGGTGGATGGCCGTGCTGGCCTGTCCTCGCAAGACCATGACATTGCCAAATACCTGCGCAAGATTGGCAAGCCCTGTCTGCTGGTGGCCAACAAAGCCGAAGGCATGCGCGAAGGCATCCAACTCAGCGAGTTCTATGAGTTGGGCCTGGGCGAGGTGCTGGCCATTTCGGCGGCGCACGGCCAAGGCACCCGTGGCCTGGTTGAATTGGCCCTGGAGCCTTTGAACCTGCCCGAAGACCCGGAAGAGTCCGAAGTCGATCCCACCATCATCAAACTGGCCGTTGCGGGCCGCCCCAACGTGGGCAAGTCCACCCTGATCAACACCTGGTTGGGTGAAGAACGCTTGGTGGCCTTTGACATGCCGGGCACCACACGCGATGCAATTTCGGTGCCTTTTGAGCGCGATGGCCAAAAGTTTGAATTGGTCGATACCGCGGGCTTGCGCCGCAAAGGCAAAGTGTTCGAAGCGATCGAGAAGTTCTCGGTCGTCAAGACGCTGCAAGCCATTGAATCGGCCAATGTGGTTTTGTTGCTGCTCGACGCAGAGCAAGGCGTCACCGATCAGGATGCACACATCGCGGGCTTTGCCCTAGAAAGTGGTCGCGCCATGGTGCTGGCCGTGAACAAATGGGATGCCGTGGACGACTACCAGCGTCAGCTGGTTCAGCGCTCCATCGAAACCCGCTTGCCGTTCCTGAGTTTCGCCAACATGCACTTCATCTCGGCCAAAAAGCGCCAAGGTTTGGGGCCTGTCTGGACCTCGATCGTGAAGGCGCACAAGTCGGCCATGTGCAAGATGAGCACCCCCATCTTGACGCGCTTGCTGCTCGAGGCGGTTCAATTTCAAAGCCCCCAACGCGGCGGCATGTTCCGTCCCAAATTGCGCTATGCGCACCAAGGCGGCATGAACCCGCCTGTGATCGTGGTCCACGGCAACTCGCTTGAGCATGTGACTGAGTCGTACAAACGCTTCCTTGAAGGGCGTTTCCGCAAGGCCTTTGATCTGTCGGGCACCCCTTTGCGGATCGAGATGAAAACATCCACCAACCCTTATGCGGACAAGGAATCCTCCTGATTGGGGAGGATTTGGCTTGGCCCGAAAGGGCCAGCGTCACGCTGTGGTAAGGTCGGTGCTTTACCACTTCTGAACACGGAGAATATCGTGAGCAACAAAGGTCAACTTTTGCAAGACCCCTTCTTGAATGCACTGCGCCGCGAGCATGTGCCCGTCTCTATTTACCTGGTCAACGGCATCAAGCTGCAGGGTCAGATCGAGTCTTTTGACCAGTACGTGGTGCTCTTGCGCAACACCGTGACGCAGATGGTTTACAAGCACGCCATCTCGACGATTGTTCCCGGCCGAGCCGTGAACCTCAATGAATCCGCTTCCGAAGAAGCCAGCGCTTGAGACTTTTGGGCTTGGGCCGCTGAACAAGCGGCCTGTGCATCTACTCGTTGACAGATACCACCTCTCCCGCATCCACGCCGACCCTTCTGGTCGGCGTTGATTTTGGTCTTCCCCATTTCGACACCGAACTCGAAGAACTGGGCCTGTTGTCCGAGTCTGCGGGGCTTCAC
>CANBTZ010000255.1 GCA_947372495.1 Comamonadaceae bacterium
TGCTCCATCCATGACCACGACCAGGCCATCGACTACGCCCGCCGCCTCAAGATCGAAGCCGACAAGCACGCCCAAGACCTGATCGTGGTGATGCGCGTGTACTTTGAAAAACCGCGCACCACCGTGGGCTGGAAGGGCTACATCAACGATCCGCACCTGGACGGCAGCTTTGCCATGAACCAAGGGCTGGAGATGGCGCGCAAACTCTTGCTCGACATCATTGGCCTGAGCCTGCCTGTGGCGACCGAGTTCCTGGATTTGCTCAGCCCGCAGTACATCAGCGACCTCGTGACCTGGGGTGCCATTGGCGCGCGCACCACCGAAAGCCAGAGCCACCGCCAGCTGGCCAGCGGCCTGTCGTGTCCGGTGGGTTTCAAGAACGGCACGGACGGCGGCGTCAAGGTCGCGGCCGATGCCGTGGTCGCATCCCAAGCGCCACACGCCTTCATGGGCATGACCAAGATGGGGCAGGCCGCGATTTTTGAGACACGCGGCAACCAAGACGTGCACATCATCCTGCGTGGCGGCAAGCAGCCCAATTATTCGGCCGCCGATGTGGACGCCGCTTGCAAAGCGCTGCAAGCCTCAGGCTTGAAGCCACTGGTCATGGTGGATGTGTCGCACGCCAACAGCAGCAAGCAGCACCAAAAGCAGATCGACGTGGCGCACGATGTGGCCGGACAAGTCGCCGCGGGCGACGCACGCATCATGGGCCTGATGGTCGAGAGCCATCTGAACGAAGGCCGCCAAGACCAAAAGCCCGGCGTGCCCTTGCAGCACGGCGTGTCGATCACCGACGCCTGCATCAGCTTTGAGCAAACGGTGCCTGTGCTCGATGCGCTGGCCAGCGCGGTGCAGCAGCGCAGAGCCTTGGTAAAGTCTTGAGGTCATTGTCTTCCAGGCGACCTGATTGGCACAAAAAATCATTGGTGCGTGTTTTGGTACCTTGCGCACGCCAGCGAGCCAATGGTTTTGAGACAAGAGTCCATGTCGCGATCCCATGGTCGTCCAATGTTCAAGCGCAAGCAATGCTGAAACTTGGCGGAGCCAGAAAACAGGGCGCCCGGTGCAAATGCAATGCCATGACTGACACAGCTGCGCAGTAAGTCCATTGCATCAAATGGTTCAGGCAGTTCCAGCCATAGCCACCAGCCCCCATCTGGACAAGTGATTTTTGTGCCCTTTGGAAAATAACGCCGAATCGCATCTTGCGCAGGTTGAACGCAGGTTTTGAGACGCTGACGCAAAGTGCGCATGTGAACAGGGAACGCATTGGAGTTTAAATATTCAGCCAGCACAGCTTGTTCAAAAATGGGTGTGCTCAACGAGCTGCTGAGCTTGAGTGAGTTGATGCGTTGCTGGTGGCGACCCGCAGCGATCCAGCCGATTCGCAAGCCTGGCGCTATGCTTTTACTTGCGCCTGCGCAGTAAATAATTTCGCCCATTCTGTCCCATGCTTTGAGTGGTTGCGGTGGTTCGGTAGCGGCAGAAAAATCTCCAAAAACATCATCTTCAATCAAAGTCACGGGATAAGCCGAGATGATTTTGATGAGCTGCCGCTTGGCAGTCAAAGACATGGTTGTGCCCGATGGATTTTGAAAGCGAGGCATTAAGACAATGGCTTTGACTGAACGGTTGTGTTCCAGCGCATATTCCAGCGCTTCAAGACTGATGCCATTGCAATGTGCTGGCGATGGAACCTCAAGCGCTTTGAGGCCTAAGGCCTCAAGCATTTGCAGCAATCCGAAATAAACCGGTGACTCAACAATCACGGTATCACCAGGCTGTGTGACCGCACGCAAAGCCAGTTGCATGGCTTCTGTGCTGCCCTGCGTGATCAAAATATCATCGGGTTCGAGGTCGACCCCGCTCGAAGCCAAATGACGGATCAGCGCCTGCTTCAATGCAGGCAAACCTGTGCCTGTAGGGTAGGAGCCCAAGAGTTGAGGTTGACTTCGAAGCAGTCGTTGCCCTATCCGTGCCAAAGCTTCATTGGGATACCACTGTGCATCGGCATTTGCCAAATGCAAAGCAAAACGCATTGGCTGCGTCGTGAGTGAATGAAGTTGTGTCAGCCGATCTTGCAAGGACGCCAGTTTTTGAAGCTCCAGAGGCGGCGCTTTTGAGGGGGTGGTCTCTAAATGCCGGCGTTGCCTCGATTTGGCGATGGGCCGATCAGCAACATACATGCCCGATTTGAGTCGCGCAACGACGTGACCGGAAGTCTCCAGATGGCGGTAACAGCGAGTCACTGTGGACACGCTGACGCCCATGGTTTGCGCGTAAGCCCTGACAGACGGAAGTTTCTCGCCTGGCGTGAGGTGTCCTGCCTCAATGCTTTTTTGTAACGAACGTGCAATTCGATGGTAAGTGTGCTGCATAACAGTTTCGAATTTTCTCGATCTGTGCACTATAGGTGATTGCATATGTGTGTGCTTTGGATGAGCCGCAGCATCTGATCATGGCGCTTCCCATCACCATTTGTGAAAGCGAGATTTCATGCAAGCATCTAATTTTGAAATTCAGAATTATTTAGAACACATTGGCTTTCAGGGCAGCGCTTGCGCCGACTTGAATACATTGACCGAACTCATGTGCTTGCAGCTGCGCAAAGTTCCATTTGAAAACCTGGACGTACAAGCGGGCAAGGTGGTTTCTCTGTTGCCTGAAGACATCGTTGAAAAAATCTTGAAAAGGCACCGTGGAGGCTACTGTTACGAGGTGAATGGGCTTTTTTCGATGGCACTTGAGGCACTTGGCATTGAGCATTTTTATGTTGCAGCTCGCCCCATGTTTTACGAGGAACGTCGACCCAAAACACACATGGCCATTGTGGCGAAGTTGGAAGAACAGCCTTGGTTATGTGATTTGGGATTCGGCAGTTACGGGCTGCGCCAGCCTATAAGCTTGAAAGACATCAACACGGACACACGTCAAGATCACGACTGCTACAGAGTGAGCGTGCAGTCCAGCGGTGAATATTTGCTGATGGCACGCATACAAGGGGAATGGGTTGCGCAATACGCGTTTGATTTGCAGCCTCAAGAATGGCTTGATTTTGTACCTGCGAACTTCCTCAACTCAAAGCATCCTGAGGTCATTTTTGTGAAACAACTGTTGGTCATACTGCAAACCCCAGAAGGACGAAAGATCCTTTCCAATCGCGTGTTTAAAAATTGGGTGAACGGCAAATTGAGTGAGCGGATGCTGCAAGCGCAAGAGGTCTCAACTGTATTGCTTGAAGAGTTCGGTTTGTCGATGCCTTGAACTCACGCTTTGCGTGCCTGATGAGGTGCAGCAGCGCCGCGCCAAGCCCTGATCCTCACTGGCTGAGTTGGCTGGTGAGTTTTTCGGCAACGATGGCCCAGTCCGAGTCTTGGGCAATCGCTTCTTTGAGGAACTGCCGCTGACTGTCGTTCCACAGCGGGGCGGCCACCAGGGTGTGTTGCCTGCAAACGCCTTGGTGCTGGCGAATGAACGTCTCAATGGCCTGCGCGTCAGACGGCAGACCCAGTTGCCTGAACAGGTCGGTCATGGTGAAGAAATTCTCGTGCACAGCTTGCCTTTCGCGTCAAAGTGAACAGCATGCCGTGCGCTGGGCCCGTGATCTGCGCTTTGGCCCACAGACCCGCCAGCGCTGGGTCTTCAGTCCAGCTTGGTGCCAGCGGCCTTCACCACCGAGGCCATGCGCACATAGTCCGCGGCCAGCAGTTTGCCAAAGTCCGCATTGCTCATGGCCGTTGGCTCGATGCCCTGCTTGTCCAGGCGCTCAAGAATGGCCGGGTCCTTGAGCAGCTTGCCTACGGCAGCGTTGATGCGGTCGGCCTGTGCAGCGGGCGTGCCTGCCGGGCCCACAAAGCCGAACCACGAATCGAACTGGTAGCCGGGCAGACCGCTTTCGGCCAGGGGCGGCAACTCGGGCAGGTACTTGCTGCGCTTGGGCGAGGTTACGCCCAGCAGGCGCAGGCGGCTGTCCTTGGCAAAAGCCAGCGCGCCGAT
>CANBTZ010000256.1 GCA_947372495.1 Comamonadaceae bacterium
CCAATGGCCACGTCGCGACCGGTCTTCATCTGACCGTCGGCCTGCACACGGATGCGACCGCGCAAGCCGTTGAGCACCAAGGTTTGCTGGGTTTCGGCCAGACCGATTTCCCATGGGCTACCTGCGTGCTTGACGGACGACCAAGGCGAAGCGCCCGTGCCACCGTCGTGGCCCGCGATCACGACGTGATCGGCCTTGCACTTGGCCACACCGGCAGCGATGGTGCCGACGCCGATTTCGGACACGAGCTTGACGCTGATGTCGCTGTGCGGGGCCACGTTCTTCAGGTCGTGGATCAGCTGGGCCAAGTCCTCGATGGAGTAGATGTCGTGGTGCGGTGGTGGAGAGATCAGACCGACACCGGGCACCGAGTGGCGCAACTTGCCGATGTAGTCGGACACTTTGCCGCCGGGCAACTGACCGCCTTCACCGGGCTTGGCACCCTGGGCCATCTTGATCTGGATCTGGTCGGCGCTGTGCAGGTATTCGGCGGTGACACCGAAGCGGCCTGAAGCGACTTGCTTGATGCGCGAACGCAGGCTGTCACCCGCCTCGAGAGGCATGTCCACTTCGACGTTTTCAGCGCCGATCACGCTCTTCAAGGAATCACCCAATTTGATCGGGATGCCTTTGAGTTCATTGCGGTAACGTGCCGAGTCTTCACCGCCTTCGCCGGTGTTGCTCTTGCCGCCAATGCGGTTCATGGCCACAGCCAAGGTGGCGTGGGCCTCGGTGGAAATCGAACCCAACGACATCGCGCCGGTGGCAAAACGCTTGACGATCTCGGCCGCGGACTCGACCTGCTCCAGCGGGATGGCTTTGGACGGGTCGATCTTGAACTCAAACAGACCGCGCAGCGTCATGTGGCGCTTGCTTTGGTCGTTGATGATCTGCGCGTATTCCTTGTAGGTGCTGAAGTTGTTGGCGCGGGTGGAGTGCTGCAACTTGGCAATCGCGTCAGGCGTCCACATGTGCTCTTCGCCACGGGCGCGCCAGGCGTATTCGCCGCCAGCGTCCAGCATGGTGGCCAGCACGGGGTCGTCGCCAAAGGCGGCGGTGTGCATGCGCAAGGCTTCTTCGGCGATTTCGAACACGCCGATGCCCCCCACGCGGCTGGCGGTGCCGGTGAAGTACTTGTTGATGGTCTCGGTGTTGATGCCGATGGCTTCAAACAACTGCGCACCGCAGTAAGACATGTAGGTCGACACGCCCATCTTGGACATGATCTTGGACAGACCCTTGCCGATGGCTTTGATGTAGTTGTAGATGGCTTTGTCAGCAGACAAATCACCGGGCAGCTCTTTGTGCAGCGCAGCCAGGGTTTCCATCGCAAGGTAGGGGTGAACGGCTTCGGCGCCGTAACCGGCCAGCACAGCAAAGTGGTGCACTTCGCGGGCGGTACCGGTTTCAACCACCAGACCAGCTGTCGTGCGCAGGCCCTCGGTCACCAGGTGCTGGTGGATGGCCGACAGCGCCAGCAGCGCAGGCACGGCCACTTGGGTCGCGCTCACGCCACGGTCGCTGATGATCAGGATGTTGTGGCCGCCCTTGATGGCGTCCACCGCCTCTGCGCAGAGCGATGCCAACTTGGCTTCCACGCCTTCGCGGCCCCACAGCGCGGGGTAAGTGATGTCCAGCGTCGCGCTCTTGAACTTGCCTTTGGTGGCTTGGTCGATGTGGCGCAGCTTGGCCATGTCGGCAAAGTCCAGGATCGGCTGGCTGACTTCCAGGCGCATCGGTGGGTTGACCTGGTTGATGTCCAACAGGTTCGGCTTGGGGCCGATGAAGGACACCAGCGACATCACGATCGCTTCGCGGATCGGGTCAATAGGCGGGTTGGTCACTTGCGCGAACAACTGCTTGAAGTAGTTGTACAGCGGCTTGTTTTTGTCAGACAAAACAGCCAGCGGGCTGTCGTTGCCCATGGAACCCAAAGCTTCTTCACCGGCTGCCGCCATGGGGGCCAGCAAGAACTTGATGTCTTCTTGCGTGGTGCCAAAGGCTTGCTGCAGGTCGAGCAATGCCACATCAGACGCGGGCGCCACGGTGGCTTCGGCCACGTCATCGAGCTTGATGCGCAGGTTTTCGATCCACTGCTTGTAGGGCTTGGCGCTGGCCAGACCGGCTTTCAACTCTTCGTCGTTGATCATGCGGCCTTGTTCCAGATCGATCAGGAACATCTTGCCGGGCTGCAGACGCCACTTGCGCACGATCTTGCTTTCGGGGATCGGCAGCACACCGGTTTCCGAGCCCATGATGACCATGTCGTCGTCGGTGATGATGTAGCGCGAAGGGCGCAGGCCGTTGCGGTCCAGTGTGGCGCCAATCTGGCGGCCGTCGGTGAACACGATCGATGCGGGGCCATCCCATGGCTCCAACATCGCCGCGTGGTATTCATAGAAGGCCTTGCGGCGCTCGTCCATGGTGGTGTGCTGTTCCCAAGGCTCGGGGATCATCATCATCACGGCTTGGCTGATGGGGTAGCCCGCCATCGTCAGCAGTTCCAGGCAGTTGTCAAATGTGGCGGTGTCAGACTGGTCAGCGAAGCTGATGGGGTAGAGCTTTTGCAGGTCAGCCCCCAGCACGGGGGAGGACATCACGCCTTCACGCGCTTTCATCCAGTTGTAGTTGCCCTTGACGGTGTTGATCTCACCGTTGTGCGCTACATAACGGTACGGGTGAGCCAATGGCCACTCGGGAAAGGTATTCGTGGAAAAGCGCTGGTGCACCAAACCGAGGGCAGACACGCAGCGTTCGTCTTGCAAGTCAAGGTAGTAGGTGCCAACTTGGTCAGCCAGCAGCAAACCCTTGTAAACCACGGTACGGCTGGACATGCTGGGCACGTAGTACTCTTTGGAGTGCTTGAGCTTGAGGTTTTGGATGTTGCCACTGGCTGTTTTGCGAATCACATAGAGCTTACGCTCCAGTGCGTCTTGCACGATCACATCATTGCCACGACCAATGAAAACTTGGCGCAGCACAGGTTCTTTTTCGCGCACGGTGGGCGACATGGGCATGTCGCGGTTGACCGGCACATCACGCCAGCCCAGCAGCACTTGGCCCTCAGCCTTGATGGCGCGCTCCATCTCCTGCTCGCAAGCCAGGCGAGATGCGTGTTCTTTAGGCAAGAAAATCATGCCCACGCCGTACTCACCGGGGGCAGGCAGATCCACGCCCTGTTTGGACATTTCTTCGCGGTACAGCGCGTCTGGCAGCTGAATCAAGATACCAGCGCCGTCACCCATCAGCTTGTCGGCACCAACAGCGCCCCGGTGATCCAAATTCTCCAGAATCTTCAAGCCCTGCTGCACGATGGCATGGCTCTTGATGCCTTTGATGTGCGCCACAAAACCGACGCCGCAGGCATCGTGCTCATGGGCAGCAGAATACAAGCCAACATCTTGCAAGCGTTGGCGTTCGTTTTGAATGGTGTCAGGCGTCATCATGGCGCTCTCCTAAGTTTCGCGGGGATGGGAAGTTTATCGCACAGCAACACCCGTGCCAAATAAAATAATTAGGGTCAGATCCCAATTATAAATAGTCACATGAATATGATAAAAAATTGGGGACACAATCATAATTAATAGCAATATATGCCCATCAGCTATGTACTTTGAGTCAATTAGGTTCCAATTTTTCTTTATTAACAGGTCGGCCTGCTTGCGCCTTGATCAAACGGCGCTCAGTCTGTTTTTGTAAATTTGCGACAAACTCGGCATCACCCAAGGCCCATCCACTGAGCGCCGAAGCTGTCAATACCTGCCGCTGATCGACAGTCAAGCCACCGTGCACCAATTCGGCGTAGGCGATTTCACGGGCAAACGGCGTGTTACCCATACCCCAAACCAGCGCGTGTGGCGTAATGAGTTTGTCGTGACGTTTACCCACATAGTGGTTGTGGCTAGACCAAGGGTAATCGGTTGCCTCCGCCACCATCCCTGCACGCACCGGGTTCAGGTCGATATAGGCCATACAGGCCAGCAGGTAACGTTCC
>CANBTZ010000257.1 GCA_947372495.1 Comamonadaceae bacterium
CACGGCGTGGCCGCCTTGTGGGACGCGCACTCCATCCGCTCGGTGTTGCCGCGATTTTTTGAAGGCCGCTTGACCGATCTGAACCTGGGCACCGCCAACGGTGCCAGCTGCAACCCGGCGCTGGCCGAACAACTGCTGGCCATTGGCCAGTCAGCACCGGGCTACACCGCCGTGCTCAACGGCCGCTTCAAAGGTGGGCACATCACCCGCCAATACGGCAACCCGGCGCAAGGCATCCACGCGGTGCAGCTCGAGATGACGCAATGCAGCTACATGCAAGAAAGCTGGCCCTTTGACTACTTGCCTGAAGTGGCTGCGGGTGTACAGCCGCATGTGCGCAAGATGTTGGAGGCGGTGTTGGCGTTTGTGGAGACGGGAGACGCCAGGGCGTGAGGCTCGCCTCAGTTGAGCCATTCGTGGGTTGGCCGAATATTTTTTGGATTGGGGTCCCCATGAGCAAAGCGCCCGAAGGCGCTTTGTTGAGGTTGGCCGCTTGAGTGGGCG
Source organism: Comamonadaceae bacterium (assembly GCA_947372495.1). GTDB lineage: Bacteria > Pseudomonadota > Gammaproteobacteria > Burkholderiales > Burkholderiaceae_C > Limnohabitans_A. Next base: position 505 of record CANBTZ010000257.1, read on the forward strand.
TTGCCCCGCAGGGCCGATGTCGCCAAGCGAAGCGCGTCTGAGGCCTTGCGGGGCAACGCCCGCTCAGCCCATGACTCACTTCTTCTTGGAAACCACCCGCACCATCTCCAGGCACTGCTTGGCGTAGCCCCATTCGTTGTCGTACCAGGCCACGATCTTGACGAAGCTCTTGTCGAGGGCAATACCAGCCGTCGCGTCGAACACGCTGGCGCAGGGCTCGCCACGGAAGTCGGTGGAGACGACTTTTTCGTCGGTGTAGCCCAGCACACCTTTAAGCGCGCCTTCGCTTTGCGCTTTCATTTCGGCGCAGATTTCGGCGTAGCTGGCGTCGCTGTTCAGCTCCACGGTCAGGTCAATCACCGACACGTCCGACGTGGGCACACGGAAAGCCATGCCCGTGATCTTGCCCTTGATTTCGGGGATCACCACGCCCACGGCCTTGGCCGCACCCGTGCTGCTGGGGATGATGTTTTCGAGGATGCCTCGGCCGCCGCGCCAGTCTTTGCGCGAGGAGCCGTCCACGGTCATCTGGCTCGCAGTAGCAGCGTGCACCGTGGTCATCAGGCCGCGCTTGATGCCCCATTTGTCGTTGAGTACCTTCACCACAGGAGCCAGGCAGTTGGTGGTGCATGACGCATTCGACACGATGGTTTCGCCTGCGTATTTTTTGTGGTTCACGCCATAGACGAACATGGGGATGCTGTCTTTGGACGGGGCCGAGATCACGACTTTTTTGGCACCCGCTGCGATGTGCATCTGGCTGGTGGGCTCGGTCAGGTAGTGGCCTGTGCATTCGAGCACGATGTCCACACCCATTTGGCCCCAGCGCAGGTTGTGCGCGTCACGCTCGTGCGAGAGTTTGATTTTTTTGCCGTTGACGATCAGGCTGTCTTCGGTGAAGTCCACCGTGCCATCAAAGCGGCCGTGCACGCTGTCGTACTTGAGCATGTAAGCCAGGTAGTCGGCGGGCTTGGGGTCGTTGATGCCGACGATCTGGATGTCGGTGTAGCCGTGTTTGAGCGCAGCGCGCAGGGCCAGACGGCCGATGCGGCCGAAACCGTTGATGCCCAACTTGATGGTCATGGTGAGTGCCTCAGGAGAAAGTTACTAAACCGTTACGTAACCGGATTTGAAACCAAGACCCTTTCAGAATCCTGATTCCGGACGTGGCATCAGCGCCTTGCGGGCGCTGATGGGGTCCGGCCGGTCAGTGGCCTTTTAGGCCTTGAGCAGCGCAGCGTGGACCGTGTCGGCCACGTTTTCGGCGGTGAAGCCGAAGTGTTTGAACAGCACAGGGGCTGGGGCCGACTCGCCGTAGGTGTCGATGCCGACCACGGCAGCGCAGCCGTATTTCCACCAGCCGTCGGTGGAACCCATCTCGACTGCCACGCGGGGCAGGCCTTTGGGCAACACGCTTTGCTTGTATTCGCTGTCTTGGCGGTCAAACACATTGGTGCTGGGCATGGAGACCACGCGCACACCGATCTTGCGCTCGGCCAGCAGCTTTTGCGCAGCCAGGGCCAGTTGCACTTCAGAGCCGGTGGCGATGATCACGCCGTGGGTCTTCTTGATGCCAACGTGTTCGGGCTCGGACAGCACATACGCGCCACGGCTGATGTCGCCCAGATCGCTCTTGGGCGAGTAAGCCAGGTTTTGGCGCGACAGCAGCAGGGCCGATGGGCGGTTGGCGTTTTGCAGGGCCACGGCCCAGGCCACGGTGGTTTCGGCCGTGTCTGCCGGACGCCACACGTCCAGGCCGGGGATCAGTCGCAGGCTGGCGGCGTGCTCGATCGACTGGTGGGTCGGGCCGTCTTCGCCCAGACCGATGGAGTCGTGGGTGAAGACGTGGATCACGCGCTGCTTCATGAGCGCGGCCATGCGGATGGCGTTGCGTGAGTAATCGCTGAATGTCAGGAATGTGCCGCCGTAGGGGATGTAACCGCCATGCAGGGCCACGCCGTTCATGATGGCGGCCATGCCGAATTCGCGCACGCCGTAGTTGATGTGGCGGCCAATCTGACCTTCAGCAGTTTTGACCACGTCACCAGCCAGATCCACGCGGAAGGCGGGGGTGCTCTTGGTGTTGGTCAGGTTGGAGCCCGTGAGGTCGGCCGAGCCGCCCAGCATTTCGGGCAGGGCAGCGGTGAAGGCTTCGAGGGCCAGCTGGCTGGCCTTGCGGCTGGCCACGGTCTCGCCCTTGGTGTGGGCGGCCACGATGGCGTCAAACGCCACTTGGTTGAAGTTCTTGGGCAGCTCACCCTTCATGCGGCGCACGAACTCTTTGGCTTGTGCGGGGAAAGCGGCTTTGTAGGCAGCAAAGGCCTTGTTCCACTCGGCTTCGCGGGCTTTGCCTGCGGCCTTGGCGTCCCAGTCGGCGTAGACGGCTTTGGGGATCTTGAAGGGCTCAGCCGTCCAGCCCAGGGCTTCGCGGGTGAGTTTGATTTCTTCAGCGCCCAAAGGCTCGCCGTGGGCTTTGGAGGTGCCTGCACGGTTGGGCGAGCCCTTGCCGATGGCAGTCTTGCAGACGATCAACGTAGGCTTGTCGGCGCTGTGCTTGGCGGCCGCGATGGCCTTGGACACGGCCGCTGCGTCGTGGCCGTCCACGGCGTCGATCACGTTCCAGCCGCAGGCGGCAAAGCGCTGGGGCGTGTTGTCGATGAACCAAGGGGCCACCTTGCCGTCGATCGAGATGCCGTTGTCGTCGTACAGGGCGATCAGTTTGTTCAGCTTCCAGGCGCCAGCCAGGGCCACGGCTTCGTGGCTGATGCCTTCCATCAGGCAGCCGTCACCCAAGAACACATACGTGTGGTGGTTGACGATTTTGTGGGCGTCTTGGTTGAACTCTGCGGCCAGCATTTTTTCGGCCAGCGCCATGCCCACGGCGTTGGTGATGCCCTGACCCAGCGGGCCGGTGGTGGTTTCCACGCCGGGCGTCACGCCCACTTCGGGGTGGCCAGCGGTTTTGCTGTGCAGGGTGCGGAAGTTTTTCAGGTCATCGATGGACAACTTGTAGCCGGTCAGGTGCAGCACCGAATAAATCAGCATCGAGGCGTGGCCGTTGGACAGCACAAAGCGGTCGCGGTTGGCCCAGTGCGGGTTGGCGGGGTTGTGTTGCAGGTGATCGCCCCACAGCGCCACGGCCATGTCGGCCATGCCCATGGGCGCGCCGGGGTGACCGGAGTTGGCTTGTTGAACGGCGTCCATTGCGAGGGCGCGGATGGCGTTCGCCATTTGCTGTGTGTTGGCCATGTGGGGCAGCTCCGGGTAATAAATTCGGGAAAACCCCTTATTTTAACGGCCACGCACCCTCCGAACTGTCCCGTTTGGCCAGCCCGACGGTTACATCGGTACGTAACCCGCCGGACTTTTGTGGGAGCGGCGCCCTCGCCGCGATGTCTGGCTGTGCATCAGGGCCTGCCCCGCTGTTCATGGCAACATCGCCCCATGACTGT
>CANBTZ010000258.1 GCA_947372495.1 Comamonadaceae bacterium
GGCAATCACCAGCACTTCGTCCAGCGCTTCTCGGCCACGGGCTTCCAAGATCATGCGGCCCACGCGGGGGTCCAGTGGCAGGCGGGCCAGCTCTTTGCCGATCGGGGTCAGCTCGTTGTCGTCGTCCACCGCGCCCAGCTCGGCCAGCAGTTGATAGCCGTCGGTGATGGCGCGTTTGGACGGCGCTTCGATGAACGGGAAGTCTTCGACCACACCCAGGTGCAGCGACTTCATGCGCAAGATCACACCCGCCAAAGACGAGCGCAAAATTTCCGGATCGGTAAAGCGCGGGCGGCCTGCAAAGTCTTTGTCGTCGTACAGGCGGATGCAGATGCCGTTGGCCACCCGGCCGCAGCGGCCCGCACGCTGGTTGGCTGCAGCCTGGCTGATGGGCTCGACCATCAGTTGTTCGACCTTGCTGCGCAGGCTGTAGCGCTTGACCCGCGCCGTGCCTGCGTCGATCACATAACGGATGCCGGGCACTGTGAGCGACGTTTCGGCCACGTTGGTCGCCAGCACGATGCGGCGGCCGTTGGACGCTTCAAAAATACGGTCTTGCTCAGCCTGCGACAGGCGGGCAAAAAGCGGCAGCACTTCGGCGTTGCGCGTGAGCGGCTGGTGCGCCAGGTGCTTGCGCAGATGGTCGGCAGCTTCGCGGATCTCGCGCTCGCCGGGCAAAAAGATCAGGATGTCGCCCCCTGCCCCGCCCTGCCAGAGTTCGTCCACGGCATCGGCCATGGACTCGTTCAGGCCATAGTCACGCGACTCTTCAAACGGGCGGTAGCGCTGCTCCACCGGGAAGGTGCGCCCCGACACCATGATGACCGGGGCTGGGCCGTTGCGCGAGGCAAAGTGTTTGGCAAAACGGTCCGCGTCGATGGTGGCCGAGGTGACCACAATCTTCAGGTCCGGGCGGCGCGGCAGGATCTGGCGCAGGTAGCCCAGCAAGAAGTCGATGTTCAGGCTGCGTTCGTGCGCCTCGTCGATGATGATGGTGTCGTAGGCCTGCAGCAGCGGGTCGGTCTGCGTTTCGGCCAACAAAATGCCGTCGGTCATGAGCTTGACCGAGGCGTTTTTGCTCAATCGGTCCTGAAACCGTACCTTGAAACCCACCACCTCGCCCAGCGGGGTCTTCAATTCCTCCGCAATGCGCTTGGCCACCGAGCTGGCCGCAATGCGGCGCGGCTGGGTGTGGCCGATCAGGCGGGCACGCTCGCCCGGCTTGGCGTTGAGTTTGCCGCGCCCCAGCGCCAACGCGATTTTGGGCAGCTGCGTGGTTTTGCCCGAACCGGTTTCACCGCAGACGATGATGACCTGGTGCTGGTCCATGGCGGCCATGATTTCGTCACGGCGGGCCGAGACGGGCAGGCCTTCGGGGAACTCGATTTGGAGGGGGGTGTCGGACAAGGCGGAAACTTCTGTGAAAATCAATGCAAGAACAGCCCGGGATTATCCCAGCCCCAGCCATCACCGCACAAACGCCCCCATGCCCATGTCCACAGTTTTCAATTTCACCTTCGTGCCCTGGTTCCGGTCGGTGGCGCCCTACATCCACATGCACCGGGGCAAGACCTTTGTGGTGGGCATCGCGGGCGAGGCGATTGCGGCGGGCAAGCTGCAAAACCTGGCGCAAGACTTGGCCCTGATCCAGAGCATGGGCGTCAAGATTGTGCTGGTGCACGGCTTCAGGCCCCAGGTCAACGAGCAACTGGCCGCCAAAGGCCACACCCCCCAATACGCCAACGGCATCCGCATCACCGACAGCGTGGCGCTCGACTGTGCCCAAGAGGCGGCGGGCCAGCTGCGTTACGAGATCGAAGCGGCCTTCAGCCAAGGCCTGCCCAACACGCCCATGGCCGGCTCCACGGTGCGGGTGATTTCGGGCAACTTCATCACCGCACGTCCTGTGGGCATTGTGGACGGCGTGGACTTCATCCACTCGGGGCTGGTGCGCAAGGTGGACGTGGACGGCATCATGCGCACGCTGGACATGGGCGCGATGGTGCTGCTCTCGCCCTTTGGTTTTTCACCCACAGGTGAAGCCTTTAATTTGGCCATGGAAGAAGTGGCAACCAGCGTGGCCGCCGAGTTGCAGGCAGACAAATTGATTTTTGTGACCGAGGTGCCGGGCATCCGCATCGAGCCCCATGCCCCGGCCAGTGAGGACAACCCGATTGACACCGAACTGCCGCTGGCCGCGGCGAAACAGTTGCTGGCTTCGCTGCCCACACCGACTGAGCCGACCGACATTGGCTTTTATTTGCAGCACTGCGTCAAGGCCTGCGAAGAAGGCGTGGAGCGCTCGCACATCCTGCCCTTTGCGGTGGATGGCGCTTTGCTGCTCGAGGTGTATGTGCACGACGGCATTGGCACCATGGTCATCGACGAAAAGCTCGAAGAGCTGCGCGAAGCCACCTCAGACGATGTGGGCGGCATTTTGCAGCTGATCGAGCCGTTTGAGAAAGACGGCACCTTGGTCAAGCGCGACCGCACCGAGATTGAGCGCGACATCGACCACTACACCATCATCGACCACGACGGCGTGATCTTTGCCTGCGCGGCGCTTTACCCTTACCCCGAGTCCAAAACAGCCGAGATGGCGGCGCTCACCGTGTCGCCCCAGTCACAAGGCCAAGGCGATGGCGAAAAGGTGCTCAAGCGCATCGAGCAACGCGCCCGCGCCATGGGCCTCAAAAGCATTTTTGTGTTGACCACCCGCACCATGCACTGGTTCATCAAACGCGGCTTTGTGCAGGTCGACCCCGACTGGCTGCCCGAAGCGCGCAAACGCAAATACAACTGGGACCGCAAGAGCCAGGTGCTGGTCAAGAAGCTCTGACCTGTAGGAACCCCGCCCTCGGGGCGAAAGAACCTGCGCTGACCTGCTGACGCCCTATCGCGGCGGGAGCGCCGCTCCTACCCCCCTGTGGGAGCCCCGCCCTCGGGGCGATAGAACCTGCGCCGTCCTGCTGACGCCCTATCGCGGCAGGGGCGCCGCTCCTACCCCCCTGTGGGAGCCCCGCCCTCGGGGCGATGGTGCGGCGTCAAACGGCCAGCCACCCGCGCAAACGCTCCACGCCCTGCGACAGTCGTGACAAGTCTTTGGACGCAAAGCACCAGCGCAGCCAGCCTGCAGCCTCGGGGGCAAAGGCCTCGCCCGGAGCCAAGCCCAAGCCCGCTTCGGTGACCAGGCGCTTGGCCGTGGCCACAGAGTCTGGATGCCCCGCCAACTGAAAGAACGCGTACATGCCACCCCGAGCTGGCGCCACCTGCACGCCCGGCACGGCTTGCAGCAGCGGCACCAAGGTGTCGCGGCAAGCCTTGAGGTGGGCCACCACGCGGGGCGTGATGTCGGCAGTGTGCTGCAGCGCGGCGATGCCAGCACGCTGGGTGAACACCGAGATGCACGAGGTGTTGAACTCGATGAGCTTGCCCACGGGCTGCGTCATGGCAGGCGGCATGACCAGCCAACCCAAACGCCAACCGGTCATCAAAAAGCTTTTGGAGAAGCTGTGCACCACGACCAGACGGTCGTCCGGTGTGGCGATGTCGAGGAACGATGGCGCACAACCATTGGCGGTGTCGGACTCGTAGTACAGGCGCTCGTAGACCTCGTCGGCCAAGATCCATGTGCCCGTCTTGCGGCAATGGTCCAAGATGGCTTGCTGCTCGGCGCGGGTCAGCGTCCAGCCTGTGGGGTTGTTGGGCGCGTTGAGCACCAGCACACGGGTGGCCGAGGTCACGGCGGCTTTCAGGGCGTCGATGTCGAGCACCCACTGGCCATTGACGGGTTGCAGGCTCACATACTTCAGGCGCGCGCCCATGACCAGCGGCTGCGCCGTGAGGTTGGGCCACACGGGGGTGACGGCCACGACTTCGTCGCCCGCATCGACCAGCGACTGGAACGCCAGCATCAGTGCGTTCACGCCACCCGATGTGATGGCGATGCGGTCC
>CANBTZ010000259.1 GCA_947372495.1 Comamonadaceae bacterium
ATGCTGACCCTGGAGGCCACGGCCATCTCGCCCGAAGGCCGCATCAGCCCCGGCTGCCTGGGCCTGTGGGACGACGCCACGGCCAATGCCCTCAGCGACAAGCTGCAACGCGCCCGGCGCCTGGCGCCCAACATGCCTGTGTGCATCCAAGTCAGCCACGCGGGCCGCAAGGCCTCGAGTGCCGCCCCTTGGGACGGCGGCATGCTGATCACGCCACAAGACGGCGGCTGGCAGCCGCTGGCCCCCAGTGCCCTGCCCCATTTGCCGCAAGAAGCCCCGCCGACCGCCATGTCGCAGGCCGACTTGGAAAAGGTCAAAAAAGACTTCGTCTACACCGCCCAACAGGCGCAGGCCATGGGCATCGAGGCGCTGGAGCTGCACGCCGCGCACGGCTACCTGCTGCACCAGTTCCTGTCACCCCTGTCCAACCAGCGCACCGACGCCTATGGCGGCAGCTTTGAGAACCGCATCCGCTTTGTGATGGAGGTGTTCAATGACGTGCGCCAAGTCTTCAAAGGCACGCTGGGCATCCGCATCTCGGGCACCGACTGGGTCGATGGCGGCTGGACGATCGACGAAACCTGCGAGCTGGCCAAGCACGTCAAGCAAGCCGGGGCGCAGTTCGTGCACATCTCGTCAGGCGGCGTGTCGCCTCTGCAAAAAATCACGCTCGGCCCCGAGTACCAGGTTCCCTTGGCCAAAGCCGTCAAAGAGCGTTCGGGCCTGACCACCTTTGCCGTGGGCCTGATCACCGAGCCCACCCAGGCCGAAGCTGTGCTGCAGCGTGGCGATGCCGACCTGGTCGCGCTGGCCCGCTCGTTCATGTACAAACCGCGCTGGGGCTGGGAAGCCGCCGTGGCCCTGGACGGCACCGTGAACGCCCAACACCAGTACTGGCGCAGCCTGCCGCGTGAAGCCAAAAACATTTTTGCAGACGCCAAGATCGGCATGCGTTAACCCCCCGGAACGGTGCAGAATAAAAACTTCACCGAACTCGAAACATACCCATGATTCCTTTGCGCCCTGCTTTGTGCTGTGCGGCAGTACTGTCCATGGTTGGACTCTCGCAATCAGTGATTGCTCAAACCACGACACCGATCAAACATTTGATCGTGGTCGTGGGAGAAAACACCAGTTTCGACACGCTGTTCGCGACCTACCAAGCCCCCCAAGGCAGCAGCGTTCGCAACTTGTTGTCGGCAGGCATTGTGGATGCACAAGGCAATCCCGGTCCAGCTTATGCCAAAGCGGTGCAAAAGTACCCGGTCACCGACGGCAAGTTTGGCGTCGACCACCCACAAACCACGCCCTACAAAGCGCTGCCCAGGCCCTATGCACGCGTGGAAAAAGGTGCCCCCAAACGGCTCGATGACAAAGTCCCGGCGGACTTGCCAGCAGGGCCGTTCCAGATCACCCAATACCGGGCTTACACCGACTACACCGACAGCAACCCCGTGCACCGCTTCTTTCAGATGTGGCAGCAAATCAATGGTGGACGGAATGACCTGTTTTTGTGGGCAGGCCTGACGTCTGGCGAGGGAGCGAAGGATAAGAAAGACCCATCACGGGGCACTTATTACGGCAGCGAGTCCATGGGCTTTTACAACATGGCTGCGGGCGATGTGCCTTACTTCAAGCAACTGGCCCAGCAATACGCCATTTCCGACAACTACCACCAGGCAGTGATGGGCGGCACGATGCCCAATTATTTCTTCTTGGCTCATGGTGATGTCGCACGCTACCAAGAAGATGGCAAGGCTGCTACACCACCTGAACTCCAAATCGAGAACCCGGAACCCGCTGCAGGCACAGCCAACTGGTACACCAACAGCGGGTACAGCGCAGGCTCCCATGTGGCTTGTGCTGACGAATCACAACCTGGCGTCAACGCCATCCGTGGCTACCTTAAAAAACTGCCGTACAAGACCTTCAACGATGGCAACTGTGAGTCCGGTGCCTATTACCTGGTGAACAACTACGCCTCACCGTACACATTCAAAGGCACCAAGAAAAACCCTGCACCCAACCAGTTGCTGGGAACCATTCAAACCATCCCAAACATCGCGACACAGTTGCAAGCAGCAGGCGTGAGCTGGAAGTGGTATCACGGAGGACGAGATGGCTCGAGTGTCAAAAAAGGGGAGTACGCCTCAGACACAGATCCACTGACTTTTTCAAAACAGGTCATGGAGTCTGGCTTGTCCAGGCAATTGCAAGGTGACGCCGATTTTTTTGCCGACATTGACAAAGGCCTGCCAGCGGTTTCCTTCATCTCGCCCCCCTTGAGCCAGACCGGTCATCCACATTACGGCTCTCCCGCCAACTTTGAAAATTACGTCAAATCCATCGTCGACAAAGTGCAAGCCAACCCCAAGGTCTGGGAGCAAACGGCCATTTTGATCACCTACGACGAGGGCGGTGGTTACTTTGACTCCGGCTACGTGCAAGCCGTTGACTTTTTTGGAGATGGCACGCGCATTCCCATGATCGCCGTCTCTAAATGGGCCAGATCTGGGCATGTGGACCACTCGTATTACGACCACGCGTCGATCCACAAATTCATCCAGCGCAACTGGGGGCTTAAACCACTGTCTTCGCGCAGCAGAGACAACCTGCCCAACCCGGTTCACAGCGCGGACGCGTATGTCCCTGACAACCGGCCCGCCGTGGGCGATTTGATGAACCTTTTCCAATTCAAACCATGAAACACTTCACTCGCCTCACCCTGACCGCCGTTCTGGCACTGGCCGCCCCTCTGGCCGTGCTGGCGCAGACCTTTCCCAGCAAACCGATCAGCTTGGTCGTGCCCAACCCGCCTGGCGGGCTGGTGGACACCTCGGCACGTTTGGTGGCCGAGCCTTTGGCACGGGTGATCGGGCAGTCGGTGGTGGTGGACAACAAGCCCGGTGCCAGCGGCAACCTGGCCTACCAGACGGTGGCGCGCAGCGCCAAGGACGGGCACACCTTGCTGGTGTCGTATTCGGGTTACCACATTGCCAACCCGATCCTGATGGACAAGCTGCCTTGGGACCTGAAGGACCTGACGCCTGTAGGCCTGATCACCGTGGCCACCAATGTGATCGCGGTTCACCCATCGGTGCCCGCCAACAACCTCAAGGACTTCATCGCTTGGGTCAAGGCCAACCCCGGCAAGGTGAATTACGCCTCGCAGGGCAACGGCTCGGTCTCGCACATCGGCACTGAAATCTTCAAGCAACAAACCGGCGTGGACATGACCCATGTGCCCTACAAGGGGTCGGGCCAGGCCATCGCCGACGTGCTGGCAGGCCAGGTGCAGGTGTTCATCACCACCCCGCCTTCGGTCATGCAGCATGTGCAAGCGGGCAAGCTCAAGGCCCTGGCGGTGACGGGCAAGACCCGCCACCCGCAAATGCCGCAAGTCCCCACCGTGGCTGAGGCGGGCCTGCCCGGCTTTTCGCTCGAGTCGTGGGTGGCCTTGTACGCCCCCACGGGCACGCCTGCCCCGGTCTTGCAAAAACTGTCGGCCGACGTCAAACGCAGCATGGAGCAGCCCGAGACCAAACAACGCGCCGACCAGGCTGGGATCGAGGTGCGGTTTTTGCCTCCGGCCGACATGACGCGCCTCTTGGAGCGCGAAACCGCCGACTGGGCCAAAGCCATCAAAGCGGCCAACGTCAAGCTCGATTGAGGTTTTCGGCTTCCAAGCGCTGGACAGAGGGCCGTGGGGGTCATCAGAGTGGGCGACCAAAGTTAAAATCGGGGTATTCCGACTTGTGTCGCCCGTACGGCCATGAAGCCGTATCCCTTTCCAAAGACCCCCATGAGCAACGCACCCGCTACCCCGGTCCCACAGCCCGGCCTTGAAAGCCTGTCCAAATCGTTCGAACCCGCCGCCCTGGAAGCCCATTGGGGCCCCGAGTGGGAAAAACGTGGCTACGGCGTGGCCGGTTTCCGGGGCACGCAAGCG
>CANBTZ010000260.1 GCA_947372495.1 Comamonadaceae bacterium
GTGATCACCACGTATTGCAGCTTGAGTTGCGCGATGGTCTTGGCCAGGTTGTCAGGCTCGTCCACATCGAGCGGGTCAGGCCGCCCGTGGCCCACGTCGCAAAACGGGCAGCGGCGCGTGCACTTGTCGCCCATGATCATGAAGGTGGCGGTGCCCTTGCCAAAGCATTCACCGATGTTGGGGCAGCTGGCTTCTTCGCACACGGTGACCAGCTTGTTGGCGCGCAGAACGTCCTTGATTTCGTAAAAGCGCGTGGTGGGCGAGGCCGCTTTCACGCGGATCCAGTCGGGCTTTTTGAGGGCTTCCCCTTGCTCGACCTTGACAGGAATGCGCGAGAGTTTGGCGGCCGCTTTTTGCTTGGCCATCGGGTCGTAGTTCTCGAGCGTTTGTGCTTCTCGTACGACCTTGCTTTCGGGAGTGGGGTTGCTCATGGTGTGCTTTCGTTTCGGGCCGGACTTGCGCCGTCACAGGCGGGCATCGAGTTGCTCGGCCAGCACCCGGGCGGCTTCGTCCCAGGTGGTTTCGACGCCAATTGTAGAAAGGTCGACGGTTTTCAATCCTGCATACCCACAAGGGTTGATGCGGTCAAAGGGTTCGAGGTCCATGGCCACGTTCAGCGCCACGCCGTGGTAAGTGCAGTGGCGGCTGACCTTGATGCCCAAAGCACTGATTTTGCCCAAGCCCTTGAATGGGTCCGAAGGGTTGGCTGGGCCGGTCAGCGCGGCGTGGCTGAACGGGTCGTCCAGGCGGACATAGATGCCCGGTGCGCCCGCCACGCGGTGGCCTGTGACGCCAAAGTGTGACAGGGTGCGGATCACCGACTCTTCGAGCTTGTAAACGTATTCTTTGACGTAATAACCTGCCCGCTGCAGGTTCACCAGTGGGTAGGCCATGACTTGCCCCGGGCCATGAAAGGTGACTTGCCCACCCCGGTTGGTCTGGATCACCGGAATGTGGCCAGGCATGAGCAGGTGGGCTGCTTGGCCTGCCAAACCTTGGGTGAAGACTGGTGGATGCTCGCAGATCCACAGCTCATCGGGCGTGTCCGCATCACGCCCGGCGGTGAAGGCCTGCATGGCTTCATAGGTGGGCAGGTACGCCGCCTGTCCGAGCGGGCGAATCAGCATCAGAGCACGATCTTGACCATGGGGTGAGAGGTCAGGGCGCGGTACAGGTTGTCGAGCTGCTCGCGGCTGGTGGCGGTCACAGACAAGGTCACGCCCAAATATTTACCGCCCTTGCTGGGGCGCAACTCGACCGTGGTCGCATCGAACCCGGGGTCAAACTGTTTCGCCACCTGCACCATCGCATGCACGAAGCCGTCTTGCTCGGCACCCATGACCTTGATGGGGAAGATGCTGGGGTATTCGATCAGCGAATCCTTGCGTGGATCGCTGTCATTGGGAGGGGTGGTGGATGCGCTCATGAAATCAGTCCAAACAGTTATCGCCAGATGACAACGGCAGCCACGGCCAGCCATCCCAACGCAAAATTGGTCAAAACGAGGCTGTGAATCTGCTTCAACTGCTGTGCAGCAGCAGGCCAATCGCTCAAGGCGTTGGCCCGTTGAAGTCGGCGAAAAGGCACAAAAAAGAGGTGCGCAAAAATCAGGCACATCAGCAGACCCATGCCCAGCATGGCATGCCAGCCCTTGGGGGCAATGGCCATGTCAACGCCTGCCAGCATGAGGCTGCCAGTGGCCAGCAGCAGGGCAATGCACAGACCCACCACAGCAAAAAAACGCGCCATGATCTTTGTCAGCAAAGGGATGCGAACTGGGGGCTCCAGAAGCGCCATGGCGGCAGGGCGAACAGCCCAAATGAGCGTGCTCATGCCGCCCAGCCAGACCACGCCAGCCGCCAAATGGAAAAATTTAGTCACTTCGTACAATGGAATCCTTGGGGTTGATGATGCGTCAGTCGACAACGCATTTTGCATTGTGCCGCACAGAGAAATGGCAAGACACTTGCGCCCCATTTGTGCGGCTGGCCTTGCTTGGTGCATGGGTTTTCCCGTATAATCGAGAGCTGTGCCATTGAATGTCTGCGGTTTGTAACCTGGGTGTAATTCAACATGATCACAATCGTGCCCCAGAACAATCCAGATGTTTCGCAAGAAACTGAAGAATTCAAGCCGCTGACCTCGCAAGAGGCTCAGTTGCTCAGGCAAAAACTGCCATTGCTTTCCGTGTGGAGGGTGGTGGTGGCGCAAGTCTTGGTGGGGGTGCTGGTTGCACTTCTTTCATGGCTTGTCACTTCCAAGTGGAATGTGGCCTTGTCAGCCGGTTACGGCGCTTTGGCGGTTGTGGTGCCTGCGGCACTGTTTGCCAGAGGAATGACCAGTCCAGTGACCTCTGCGAGTGTGGGTGCATCGGTATTTGGTTTCCTGTTGTGGGAAATCGTCAAAATTGGACTGACCTTGGTGATGCTTTTGATGGCGCCAAGGGTGGTCTCGGAAGTCAGTTGGCCTGCCATGTTGGTGGGTCTGGTTTTAACAATGAAGGTTTATTGGGTGGCACTGGGCGCACGCTCGCTGTTTTACCCAAAATCCAATTTCAAATCAGAGCAAACGAATGTCAGCTGAAACTGCTCCAAGCGCAGGTGCATACATTGGGCACCACCTCACCCATCTGCAGAACAAGCCGATGGCGGGGGTGATTGATTTCTCGGTCTTCAACCTTGACTCCATGTTCTGGTCACTCCTGTTGGGTGTGGTCGGTAGTTTGTTGTTGTGGAAGGCTGCGCGCAACGTGACTTCGGGCGTTCCTGGTCGGTTTCAGGCGGCTGTTGAAATTCTGGTTGAAATGGTCGATAACCAAGCCAAGGGCATCGTGCACAACGCAGAAAGCCGCAAGCTCGTGTCCCCATTGGCCTTGACGGTCTTTGTGTGGATTTTTCTGCTCAACTCGATGGACTTCTTGCCCGTGGATCTGTTCCACAAAGTCTTTGAGTGGACGGGTCTCGATCACAGCATCCATTACTTCCGCGTGGTGCCTACGGCCGACTTGTCGAGCACTTTGGGCATGTCCACTTCGGTCTTGCTGATTTGTGTGTTTTACAACATCAAGATCAAGGGCATTGGCGGCTGGTTCCATGAGCTGACCACTGCGCCCTTTGGTGCCCACCCCATCTTGTGGCCCTTCAACTTTGTTTTCCAGATGATCGAATTCGTCGCCAAGACCGTTTCTCACGGCATGCGATTGTTCGGTAACATGTACGCTGGCGAATTGATTTTCATGCTGATCGCCTTGATGGGCGGCACAGCGGCCATGTCCTTGACCGGCATCTTGTTGCCCATCGGGCATGTGATTGCCGGCTCTATCTGGGCTATCTTCCACATCATGATCGTGGCTTTGCAAGCGTTCATTTTCATGATGTTGACGTTGGTCTACATCGGTCAAGCGCACGACGCGCACTGATTTCCCTTTTTTCTTTCCCCACCCTTCCATCAATCCATAGGAGCAACAAAATGGAACACGTCCTCGGTTATGTAGCACTCGCAGCTGGTCTGATCATTGGTCTGGGCGCTATCGGCGCTTGTATCGGTATCGGCATCATGGGCAGCAAGTACCTCGAATCTGCTGCTCGCCAGCCTGAACTGATGAATGAACTGCAAACCAAGATGTTCTTGCTGGCTGGTTTGATCGATGCGGCTTTCCTGATTGGCGTTGGTATCGCCATGATGTTTGCCTTCGCAAACCCGTTTGTTCTGAAGTAATTCCTGCAACAACCGTAAGAAAGGTGTTGCCGTGAGTATCAATGCAACCCTGTTTTTCCAGGCCGTCGTTTTTGCAATCCTGGTGTGGTTCACGATGAAATTCGTGTGGCCACCCATTGCCAACGCGC
>CANBTZ010000261.1 GCA_947372495.1 Comamonadaceae bacterium
TCGTACAGATCCGCCTGCTGGCCTTGCAGGGGCACAGGCATGAGTGTTTCGATCTTGGGCGGCAGCTCGCTGGCCACCAGGTCTTTGGTCCGGCGCAGCATGAACGGGGTCACGCGGGCGCGCAACTGTGCCAGTTTTTCGGTGCTGCCCTGGCGCTCGATGGGGTTGCGGAACAACTCGGTGAAACGCCGTTGGCTGCCCAAAAAGCCGGGCATCAAAAAGTGGAACTGACTCCACAGTTCGCCCAAATGGTTTTCAATGGGCGTGCCCGATAAACACAACCGGTGCACAGCCGGAATTTCCGACACGACTTGCGCCGCATTGGTTTGCGCGTTCTTGATGTTCTGCGCCTCGTCGAGCACCAGCAGGTGCCAAGGCACATCGAGCCACATGTCGCGGTCGCGCGACAGCAGCGAATAGGCGGTGATGACCACATCAAATTGGCACAGCTCTTGCGCCGTTTCATGGCGTGACAAGCCATGGTGGATGTGGGTGGTCAGACCCGGGCAAAACCGTGCGGCTTCGCGTTGCCAGTTGCCCAGCAAGCTCACCGGAGCCACGATCAACGCAGGCTGCGTCAGTCGGCCAGCCTGCTTTTCGGTCAGGATGTGGGCCAGCGTTTGCAGGGTTTTGCCCAAGCCCATGTCGTCGGCCAAGATGCCGGCCAAGCGGTGCTGGCGCAAAAACTGCAGCCAGTTGAGGCCCTGCTGTTGGTAGGGGCGCAGCGTGGCTTGCAAGCCTTCGGGCAGTGGCACTTCGGCCAGCGCAGCGGTGCCGCGCATTTGCTCCACCAGCTCAAACAAGCGGTAAGCGCCTTGCCAGACCGCGCCCTCACCGAGCGACGCAGCGGTGCGCAGCGCGTCCAAGCGCGACAGGCGCAGTGCGTCACCATCCCACTTGTGGCCGCGTTCGCCGTGCAGCTCCATCAGCATCGACAGCCAAGGCTTGATCTGCGCAGTCGGCAGCTTCACATAGCCCGGTCCCTGTAAATCAGGCAAATACAAATGGTCTGGGACATTAGCAGACGCACCCGCACGGGACATGGCTTGCAAAATCTCGGGCACCCAGGGCAAGATGTTCACGCGTTGGCCGTCGATGTTCATGCCCAGCGACAAGTCAAACCAAGGCGATGTGTCTTCGGCACTGTCGTCCCCCTCGCCGCTCATGCGCACTTGCACGTCGTCCGCCAGGCGCAACCAGTGGTCCAGGCCTTCGTGGCTGTGCACCTCGATGCCTGCGGCCCGCAGGGGTTCAAAGTCGGTTTCGAGCCAATCGAGCCACAGGGCCTGCCCCAAAGGGCCAGGGATGCCCAAGAGGTTGGCGTCTTTGAGCTGAAAACCCAGATCGTTCAGCAGGTCCCATATGGCGTGCTCCGCAGCCAAGTTGCGCATCAGCATGCGAGCTTGTGCGCCCTGACCCACCACCACGCGTGGCTGGTGGTGCGACCAAAATCCCACGCAGTCGCCGTAGGCAAACTTCAACTCGGCTTGAAAAAGCCCTTGCTCTGCGCGCAAATGGGCGGGCACGGCAAACAGCTGCAACACCGCCACGGGCAATACGCCTTTGACCTCTGGAACGGTTTCGATCACGGGTGGCAAAGGCAAAGCGCCCATGGTGTCGACAAATTTTTGCTGGAACTTGACCGCCACCTGCTCAGGCACCACAGGTGCCTGCGTGAGCAGCAAGACCTGCTCGGCCCCCATGCCTTGCGTGTCCAGCAGTCCGCAGGTGCTGCGCTCAGGGTTCACATACAAGGGCGGATCGTTCAGGCCATGCAAAGCGCCACTTTGGCTGGCTTGCATGTCCAGCTTCCAGCCGCCGGGCTGGTGCCCTTGCTCGGGCACCGCATGCCAGCTGGCACTGAAGGCCACGGCCTCATCGCTCCAGTTCAATGCTTGCAGGGTTTTGTCGTTCTCCCACATGAGCCGCCCAGTGGCTGCGCACATGCGCAGCAACAAGCCGGCCACCATGCCTTGCAGTTTGACGGCGCTTTGAAACCCGTAAGAGCCGAAACTGTTGGTGGGTGGGCAGGCCTTCATCAGGTCAAAAATGCCGGACTCGCCTGGCGTGCAAGAGCGCCAAACCGGGTCGCTCGGATAAGGTTGGCTGGTGACTTTTTTGGGCTTGCCCCATTCGCCGCTCGGCTTGAAGATCGATCGCTTGACCGTCAGGTGGAACTCCGGTCTGTGCCCCACGGTAGCCCTCGTCAGGCAGTACAAAAAGTGCTCGTTGCTGGCACCCGGCAAACTGAAGCCCTTGGGCACATCGGCCGTCTCTAGGCGCAGCAGCCAGTCGCGGACCTGGTGTTCGGCTTGGTGCAAGGCCCGCTCTTGGCGAATTTGGTCTTGCCGACCCAGCGCGTCGCTGTCTTCTTCGTCATTGGGGGTGTCGTTCATCGAAAGCCCTTGCATCGCCGCGTGGATGCCCAGTGCCGCGCCGTGCTTGCACATCCGGCCCACTGGGCAGGTACAGGTCGAACGCCAGGCCTGCAGGTTGCCCGCATCCGAAACGCGCAAATGGGCCGTGACCCGGTAAGGCTCGCTCAGGGAGCCTTCGACTAGCGACTGAATCAGCCAGCCGTCCGCGTCAGGGGCCATGCGGGCAGACAGGATGTCGTTGCCCAAATACAGCGCCGTGCCTTTGGCCCAGGAATTGGAGTCAAAGTAAAACGCCAACTGCGATGGCGGAAACCACTGTTCAGAAACCACAGATTTCATGCATTCAGACGGTCAGCCCACCCACTTGCGGGCGTTTTGCCACACGCGCAGCCAAGGGCTGTTGGCGTCGATACCGCCCGACTGGCCCAGGTCTGTCCAGCTCATCTGCACATTGCGGAACACGCGCTCGGGGTGCGACATCATGGCCGTGAAGCGCCCATCCAAGGTGGTCACCGCAGTCAAACCGCCAGCGCTGCCGTTGGGGTTGAAGGGGTACTGTTCGGTGGCTTGGCCGTGGTTGTCCACAAAGCGCATGGCGGCAATGGCCTGCGCCGAATTGCCTCGGTGCTTGAAGTTGGCAAAGCCTTCGCCGTGCGCCACCGCAATCGGCAAGCGGCTGCCCGCCATGCCATGCAAAAACAGGCTGGGTGATTCCAGCACCTCGACCATGGACAGACGCGCTTCAAAGCGCTCGCTCTGGTTGGTGGTGAAACGCGGCCAAGCCTCAGCGCCCGGGATGATGTCGGCGAGTTCCGCAAACATCTGGCAGCCGTTGCACACGCCCAGACCAAAGGTGTCGGTGCGGCCAAAAAAGCCCTTGAACTGCTCGGCCAAAGCCGGATTAAAGGTGATGGAGCGCGCCCAGCCGATGCCAGCGCCTAAAGTGTCGCCGTAGCTGAAGCCACCACAAGCGACCAGACCTTGGAAGTCGGCCAAGTTGGCGCGGCCCGATTGCAGGTCGGTCATGTGCACATCGTGCGACTCGAAACCCGCTTTGTGGAAGGCATAGGCCATTTCCACATGCGAGTTGACGCCCTGCTCACGCAGGATGGCCACTTTGGGACGCGACAAATTCAGAAACGGCGCGGCCACATCCTGTGCTGGGTCAAAGCTCAGGGCCACATGCATGCCTGGGTCGCTGGCCTGGCCAGCTGCGGCGTGTTCGGCGTCGGCGCAGGCGGGGTTGTCGCGCTGCTGGCAAATCTTCCAGCTCACGTTGTCCCAGACCTGGTGCAGGTCTTCCAGCTTGGCAGCAAACACCTCTTTGGTGTCGCGCCAGATGCTCAGCTCGCCCACACCTTTTTGGATGGTGGATTGCGTTGGACGGGTCTTGCCGATCACATGGGTGTGCTTGGACAAACCGTGATCGCGCAGCGTCTGCAGCACAGCATTTCGGTC
>CANBTZ010000262.1 GCA_947372495.1 Comamonadaceae bacterium
TGCAGTACGGCCCGGAATTGGTGCGGCAGGTTTGATTGCACCAAAATAAAGCATAATTGCACTTAAATAGTGCGTTTTCGGGGCGGCATTTTTTGGCCTTCAGCCACAGAAATGGCCCCGTGTGAAGGCACAATCACGAGTTGTTCGGGGTCACAGGTTTGCTGTGCAAGCTGGCACAGAAACTGCAAGACCTGACACTGAGTTAAACCAACCCTTTCCAACCAGGAGAATCTGATGGCCAAGACCGTCGCAGACGTGATGAAGATGGTGAAAGAGAACGAAGTCAAGTTCGTTGACTTCCGTTTCACCGATACCCGTGGCAAGTGGCAGCACATCACTGCGCCCGTGTCGCAGTTTGACGAAAGCAAGTTCGAAGACGGTCAAGCCTTCGACGGCTCTTCGATCGCCGGTTGGAAGGGCATTGAAGCCTCCGACATGCTGTTGATGCCCGATCCCAACAGCGCCATCATCGACCCCTTCTTCGAAGAAGTGACTTTGGTCATGATCTGCGACGTGATCGAGCCTACAGACGGCAAGGCCTACGAGCGTGACCCACGTTCGATCGCCAAGCGCGCTGAGACTTACCTCAAGCAATCTGGCCTGGGTGACACCGCTTACTTCGGTCCAGAACCCGAATTCTTCTTGTTCGACGAAGTGCGTTGGAGCACCGAGCCGAACAACACTTTCTACGCCATCGACGAAGGCGAAGCCCCTTGGAACAGCGGCACCAAAATGGAAGGCGGCAACTCCGGTCACCGCAACCGCGTCAAAGGCGGCTACTTCCCAGTGCCTCCCGTTGACAGCACGCACGACATGCGCAGCGAGATGTCCCTGATCCTCGAATCCGTGGGTATCCCGGTCGAAGTGCACCACCACGAAGTGGCTGGCGCTGGTCAGTGCGAAATCGGCACCAAGTTCTCGACCCTGGTCGAGCGCGCCGACTGGACACTGCTGCAAAAGTACGTGATCCACAACGTGGCCAACGCTTACGGCAAAACAGCCACTTTCATGCCTAAGCCCTACGCTGGCGACAACGGCTCCGGCATGCACGTTCACCAGTCCATCTGGAAAGACGGCAAGAACCTGTTCGCAGGCAACGGCTACGCTGGCTTGTCTGAATTCGCCCTGTACTACATCGGCGGCATCATCAAGCACGCCCGTGCGCTGAACGCGATCACCAACCCCGGCACCAACAGCTACAAGCGTTTGGTTCCTCACTACGAAGCCCCAGTGAAATTGGCCTACTCGGCCAAGAACCGCTCCGCTTCGATCCGCATCCCCAACGTCGCCAGCGACAAGGGCCGCCGCGTGGAAGCCCGCTTCCCCGATCCATTGTGCAACCCTTACCTGGGCTTTGCGGCCTTGTTGATGGCTGGCTTGGACGGCATCGAAAACAAGATCCATCCCGGCGAAGCTGCGACCAAAGATCTGTACCATCTGCCTCCAGAAGAAGACAAGTTGGTGCCGACCGTTTGCTCCAGCCTGGACCAGGCTTTGGAAGCACTGAACGCAGACCGCGCCTTCTTGACCAAAGGTGGCGTGTTCACCGATTCTTGGATCGACGCTTACATCGACTTGAAGATGATTGAAGTCAACCGCAACCGCGTTGAAGTCTCTCCAGTCGAGTACGACATGTACTACTCGCTGTAATCCTCCATGCGGAAGATTGCACCGCACAGTGCAAAAAAAGGACGGCTCAGGCCGTCCTTTTTTTTCGGGGGCAGCGCTGCGCTGCTGGCGCTGTGCAGTGCCGTGTCGGCTGTGCCCGCGATGGCACAAGAGCAGATTTACCGCTGTGGTCAGGAGTACACCAACGCGCCCAAAGACGCGAGCCGCTGCGAGCGTTTGTCGCCCCAGTCGGTGACGGTGATCCCGGGCATCAAACCTGCACGCTCAGCAGAGCCTGCTGTGGTGCCGTCCAGCCCATCGGCCACGCCCAGCGCGCCGAGTGCTGCGGCGGCAGCGCCCGCTTTGATGGCGGATGCACCACAAAGGCAACGCGATCAGCAAGCACGCACCATTGTGGTCACCGAGCTTGAAAGAACCCGCCAGCGCCACGCCGAGCTGGTGCAGGAATACAAGCAAGGTGCACCCACCAAAACAGAGGCCGAATTGTCCAGCCCGCACAAATACCAAGAGCGGGTGGCCAGCCTGAAAGCCGCCATCGAACGCCATGAGCGCGACATCGACAGCCTGCAGCGGGAACTGGCCCGCAGGCCTTCACCTTGACCCATGCAAACCATGAAAACGCCCAGTCCCAACCCTCGATTTCAGGCCTTTGACCTGCTGGCCACTCCGGTGGCCGTGCTGGATGTGCAAGGCTCGATTGTCTCTGTCAATGCGGCGCTCGAAGATGTGCTCGGCCAGTCGCGCCGCACATTGCAGGGCATGTCCTTGATCGAACACTTTGTGGACCAGCAGCCATTGCTCAATGCCCTGGCGGGTGTGCGCGCCAATGAATTTGCGGCGATGCGCTACGAGGCTTTGCTGCGCCGTGTCCACCACGAAGACGCTTTGCCCGTGCATGTGATCTTGGCACCCTCTGACCAATCGAACGAAGTGGTGGTGGAGCTGCTGCCCGTCGAGCAGCAAACCCGCCAAGAGCGTGAGGAGCGACAGCTGGAGCAGGCTAAGGCCAACAAAGAGCTGATCCGCAACCTGGCGCATGAAATCAAAAACCCTCTGGGCGGCATCCGTGGCGCCGCCCAGCTGCTGGAGATGGAACTCGACAGCAAGGATCTGACCGAATACACCCAGGTCATCATCCGCGAGGCCGATCGCCTGCAGACCCTGGTGGACCGCCTGCTGGCCCCGCACCGCCGCCCGCATGTGGTGGGCGATGTGAACATCCACGAGGTTTGCGAGCGGGTGCGTTCGCTGATCCTGGCCGAGTTCCCCAAGGGGCTGGCCGTGGTGCGCAACTACGACATCTCGATCCCCGAGTTTCGGGGGGACCGCGAGCAACTCATCCAGGCCGTGCTCAACATCGCGCACAACGCGGCGCAAGCGCTGCACGAGCGCATTGCGCAAGGCGATGGCCGCATCGAATTGAAGACCCGCATCCTGCGCCAAGTCACATTCGGCAAGCAGCGTTATCGCCTGGCACTGGAATTGCATGTCATCGACAACGGGCCTGGTGTACCAGACTCGATCAAGGACCGCATTTTCTTCCCGTTGATCTCGGGGCGCGAAGGCGGCTCCGGCCTGGGGCTCACGCTGGCGCAAACTTTTGTGCAGCAGCACCATGGTTTGATCGAGTGTGACAGCGAGCCCGGTTGTACGGATTTCAAAATTCTGATTCCGTTGCCTTGAACCTTAGAAAGCCCACATGTCGATGAAGCCGATCTGGATCGTAGACGATGACCAATCCATCCGCTTCGTGCTCGAAAAAGCACTGTTGCGCGAAGGCCTGCCGACCCGCAGCTTCACCAACCCACGCGAGGTGTTGAAAGCGCTGGACGCCGAAGGCACGCAAGGCGGCCCGCAGGTGCTGGTCAGCGACATCCGCATGCCGGGTGGCTCGGGCCTGGATTTGCTGACGTCGATCAAGCAGCGCCTGCCGAATTTGCCGGTCATCATCATGACCGCCTTCTCGGACCTGGACAGCGCCGTGTCGGCGTTTTCGAGTGGCGCGTTTGAATACCTGCCCAAGCCCTTTGATCTGCCCAAGGCCGTTGAGCTGATTCGCCGCGCCATGGACGAAGGCAAACGCGACGAAGTGGCCGAAGAGCAGATCACCGAAACCCCTGAAATGCTGGGCCAAGCCCCGGCCATGCAGGATGTGTTTCGCGCCAT
>CANBTZ010000263.1 GCA_947372495.1 Comamonadaceae bacterium
AGCAAGATGATCGGCTTGTCCGAGTCTTCGCGCAGGAAGAAGCTGCCATAAGGGCCTTCGGCCCGCAGGATGTCTTTCTCTTTCATGGTGGTGAACACCGGGTCGGTGAACTTGCCGCCGGGCATGTGGCGGATGTGCAGCTCCACCACGGGTGGCGCCACTTCCAGCGTGTGGGGTGCGTTGGCCATGCTGTAGCTGCGGCGCGAACCATCGCGCAACAAAAACTCGATGTACTGGCCGGCACGGAACTTCATCACGTCGTTGGCAGGCAGCTGCAGTTTCATCACGATCACGTCGTGCGATTTTTTCTCGAGGCTGACCACACGCACCGGCATTTTCTTGACAGGCAGGCTGCCTTCCTCTGTGACTTGGCGCGACTCGAGCACCACATCGCTTTGGGCCGTGGCGCAGCAGGTCAGCACCAAGCCTTGTGCCTCTTCTTCGTCACTCAGGGCTTTGGCCTGGTGGGCACCATGCACCACGGTGCCAGAGATCTTCTTGCACTTGCACGAACCGCAAGCGCCGTCCTTGCAGCCGTAGGGCAGGCCAATGCCCTGGCGGATGCCTGCGGCGAGCAGGGTTTCAGTGCCTTCGGCGGCAAAGCTGCGGCCACTGGGCTCGACGGTGATTTGAAAGCTCATGTTTTCGGTATCCTTGAGGGGTCTGTCCATAACCCGGAACCCCTGATTTTGCCTTCAAACCAGACGCCCCTTGGGGCACTGCCCGCCCGATTTCGCCGCCAGCGTGTGCTGATCGTCGGTTGTGGCGACGTTGGCTTGCGCACAGCGGGTCAATTGGGAGCCCCCCAAAGCCACCGCGTGCGCCTGCTGGCGCTGACCTCCTCGCCCGATCGGGTGCGCCTGCTGCGCGCTTGCGGCATGACCCTTTTGGTGGGCGATTTGGACGATCCAGCCAGCTTGCGCCGCCTGGCTGGCCTGGCCCATCGCGTGGTGCACCTGGCCCCGCCCCCAAGCGACAAGCGCGGCGACACCGAGCGCGACCCCCGCACAAAGGCTCTGTTGCAGGCCTTGCGCCTGCGCACTTTGCCGCAGGCCTTGGTCTATGGCTCCACCACAGGCGTCTATGGCGACTGCCGGGGGCAGCTGGTCGACGAAACCCGTACCGTGAACCCGCACACCCCGCGTGCCCAACGCCGGGTGGATGCCGAAGGGCTGGTGCGTTTCTTTGGGCGCAGTGGCGTGCGCAGCAGCATCTTGCGGATCCCCGGCATCTACGCCCAGGACCGTGAAGGCGGCACGCCTCGCGAGCGTCTGCTCAAGAAAACCCCGGTGCTGCTGGCGCAGGACGACGTTTACACCAACCACATCCACGCCAACGATTTGGCCCGCGCCTGCGCTGCCGCCTTGTGGCGTGGCAAGCCGCAGCGCGTGGTCAATGTGTGCGACGACACCGACCTGAAGATGGGCGACTACTTTGACCTGGCCGCTGAGCTGATGGGCTTGTCCAGACCCCCACGCATTGCGCGCAGCACGGCCAACGAATCTTTGCCTCTGATGCTGCTGAGCTTCATGAAAGAGTCGCGCCGCCTGGACAACACGCGCATGAAAAAAGAGCTGCGCCTGCAACTGCAGGTGCCCCACGTTCGGCAAGGCCTCAGCCCGCAATCGGGCCTGTTTGGTGTTTGAACATGGACAGCCTGCGCATCGACAAATGGCTGTGGGCCGCCCGGTTCTACAAAACCCGCAGCCTGGCCACCGAAGAGGTGGCCAAGCACCGCGCGCAGGTCAATGGACAAGACGTCAAGCCCGCGCGGGAAATCAAGCCCGGTGACACCCTGCGGCTGCGCCAGGGGCAGATCGAGCGCACCGTGGTGGTCAAAGCCATCAGCGCTGTGCGTGGGCCAGCCCCGGTGGCGCAGCTGCTGTACGAAGAAACGGCTGAGAGTTTGCTGGCCCGGTCACAGGCCGCAGAGCAGCGCCGCCTGGCCCCCGAACCCGCTCAGAGCATCGAGCAGGGTCGACCCACCAAGCGCGACCGCCGCCAGATGGACCGCGCCTGGGACGACCGTTGGAGTGCGGGGATCGACTGAGGCCTCACCGCCTCACTTGACCATCGCGCCGTACACGATGTTCTGGACCTGCTCGCGGTAGTACTTGCGCAAATCGCCCGGCGCGGCGGTGCCCACGACCACCACCAGCTTTTCTTTCGGGTCGGCAAAGAACGCGGTGCCGAATGCGCCGTTCCAGGTGTATTCACCCGCGTTGCCCGGCACGGCCGAGAGGCCAGCGGTGGTGCGCACCGCCACGCCCAGCCCAAAACCAAACCCGTCGCGGTGCGGCTCCACGGCAGCGACCATGTTCTTGATCTCAGGCGTCAAGTGGTTGGCCGTCATGTGTGCGACGGTTTGCGGACTCAGCACGCGCTTGCCCTCGAGCTCGCCACCGTTCATCAGCATTTGGCCAAAGCGCAGATAGTCGCCCACCGTGCCAAAAGAACATGCGCCACCACAGTCCGATTGCGTCTCCTTGTCGATCACGGAGATCGACTGGGGCTTGCCGTCCAGCGGGTTGATGGCGAACGCCATGGCCACACGCGACTTCTTGGCCGCGGGCACGTTGAAGCTGGTGTCGTTCATGCCCAGCGGCTTCCACACGCCTGCGTACAGCACGGCACCCAAGCGCTGACCCGTGACCTTTTCGACCACGGCGCCCAACACATCGGTCGAGAAGCTGTACTCGAAAACCGTGCCCGGCTGGTGCGCCAGAGGCAGCGGCGTGATGCGGTCAATGAAGGCCTGCGTGTTGCCTTCAATGGCTGGGTCGGTGCCGCCAGGGTAGAGGCGGCTGATCGGGTGGTTGCCGCGCCCGCCATAAGTCAGGCCAGAGGTGTGCCGGAACAAATCATGGATGAAGATGGGGCGCTCCTGGGGCACGAGCTTGAGAACGCCATCGGCCTGGGGCACGCCGACCTTCATGTTGGCAAAGCCTGGGTAGTAGTCAGACAGCTTGCTTTTGAGAGGCAGGCGGCCGTCTTCGGTCAGCTGCAAGGCGCCGACGCTGGTCATGATCTTGGTCATCGATGCCAGGGCAAAGATGGCGTCCTTGGGCATCGGTGTGCCTGTGGTCTTGTTCAGCATCCCGTGGGCTTCGTAATGCACCAGCTTGCCGTTGCGGGCAATGGCAATCACTGCCCCGGGCACGCGTTCGGCCTTGATCTCGCGCTCGAAAAAGGCGTTGAGTCTTTGCAGCCCTTCAGGCGAAAAACCGGCTTCTTGGGGTGTGGTGGTGGGCAGGGGCTGGGCATGGCCCACGACCGAGACAAAAACCGCTGCGGCCAGAACAGACAAACGCTTCATGAGGACTCCAGTGTCGAGAGGGGGTGAGCTGATGGGCAAACACCCATTGGAAAGACGCAGCCGGTTTCTCGAAATCGGGTCTTACCCTTGCCTCGTGGCTTGGTAGGGGGTGCTGCAGTCGGCACAGCCACTGACCTAGGGCTTGAAATTAAATCGAAAGAAAACGATCACTCAACCACTGTCTGGCTGTTAGGGTTTTGGGATTGGGTGCACCAGAGCCACATCGTGAGCAAGGAAACGCTCAGTCCAATGTGCAAGAAGTCCCCTGGACGCAGAGTTTCAGTTTGCAGTTTTCCCGCGAAGGCGAGCAGGGCGAAAAGCATGAACAAACCAGCCATGCCTGCTTTGCTGTCCTTGCGCTTGAGGGCCATGACCACGATGGCCATGGCCGACAACATAGCACAAGCTGAGGACCAGATTTTGATGTGAGCGACCAGCGTGATGAGGATGCACGCAACGGACATGCCGACTGCAAA
>CANBTZ010000264.1 GCA_947372495.1 Comamonadaceae bacterium
ATGAAGATGAAAGTGACTGTGCTCCATTGCCATCCAAAGATTAGCCCATATTTCGGGTTATCGCTTGCGAGCGGTTTGTTGAAAATCTTCGCTTTGTGGCTTTGGACTGTGTCTGCTGTGTGGGCACAAACCCCCGATGCACTGCTCGATTTTTCACCCGTCATGCCGCCACAGGCAGACAAAATCAAATTGGTTCAGCCCGTGGTGTCTTGGCTGGTGCGCCCCGATGCCGCCCAGTACTGCGAACACATCAAGGAGCAAGATGGCTTTGCTGTTTGGCAAGAGGGCTGCGTTTACTGGTCCAAGGCCAAGCCCAGTTGCACCATCGTGACCACGGCCAAAACCACCCATTCGCAGATGGGGCGCTTGTTTTTGTACTGCATGGACGCCGGGGAGCCTTCATGAGAAGTGCCTGGATGCTGTTGTCATTGACCTTCGGCGCACACGGGCTCGGGCACGCCCAAAAGCCGGACATCAACGACCTGCCCGACACGGCATTGATTCGACGGTTCAAGCCGCCCATGGTCGATCGCGTGCGCTTTGAGCCCTTGTTGCCTGAGCAACGCTTGCTTGCTGAACCCAAAGTCAAAGTGCTGGCCCGCAAAGATGGGTACGAGTTTTGTTCACGCATCACGGGCATCCCGGTGGGGCCCAATTCGCGGCCCATGGCCTGCGCTTATTGGAACGTCAAGCGCAGCGAATGCACCGTGGTCACCCCTGAGGTGACGGGCTACAACTACCTGGGGCACGAGCTTCGGCATTGTTTCGAGGGGGCGTTCCATGACTGAAAGACGTCTTCTGTTGTCGCGCCGCCGTTGGCTGCAGGCGCTCATGGTCTGGCCTGTTGCGCTGGCAACGCAGGCCCAGGACAAACCCAAAATGCGTGTGGGCTTCATCACGCGCTACCAGCCCTACAGTTTTGCGCAGTCCGATGGGGCCCTGACTGGGTTTGATGTCGAGGTGGTGCGAGCGTTGTTGGCATCCATGGGCCACGAGCTGGAGCCGGTGGTGGACACCTTCACCAATCTGCGGCAAAAACTGCAAAAAGGGGAGATCGCGTTCATCGGCAACCAGCTGCTGTTCACCCCCGAAAACCGCCGCCATTTTGATTTTGCAAAGCCTTACGCCACCATCCAATTGGTGAGTGTTTTGCATGAGTCGGATGAACGTGATTTGCTCAGCCTCGATGATTTTCTGGGCAAGAAGCTGGGCGTGCTGGCCAACACCGACATCGAAGACCAAGCCCGCGGCGCATTGGGCAAATCGGTGCAATCCTTTGCCCGCATCGAAGACGCTTTGCGGGCCTTGGCCGACCAAAAGCTCGATGCGGTGCTCGAAGAAAACCTGATTGCCGAGTACTACATCGATCGCGAATCCTTGCCCTTGAAGGTGGGGGTGCCTTTCACCACCCCCATGCGGGTGGGCTTGGCCGTGCCAAAAGGTCAAAAAGACATGGAGCAGCGCTTGTCCAGCGCCGTGCAGACGCTGGTCAAGGACAGCACCTTCAAGCAAATTTCACAGCGTTGGTTTGGCTACGACGTGAGCCGCCCAAGGGTCGCGCACTCCCTGAGCGGCTGAGCTGTACCCCAAGTTGGGCGCATTAAGATGCAGCCATGACCTCAACCCTGTCTGCCCAGCTGCCCACCGATGTGCAAAGCATCCTGACCCTGGCGGCGCGATCCTTGTTTGATGTGTTTGCCAACGCCAGCGAAGGCATGCTGCTGGTGGACCGCTCGGGCCGGGTGGTCTGGATCAATGACCAGTACCGCCGTTTTTTGCCTGCTTTGGGCTTTTCAAAAGAATCCGACTTTGTGGGGCAACCGGTGTCCAGCGTGGTCCAAAACACCCAAATGCACCAGGTGATCGAAACAGGTAAGCCCATTCTGGTGGACCTGCTCACCAACAAGGCGGGGACCTTTGTGGTGAGCCGGTTTCCGCTGCGTGACGATGCTGGTCAGGTGATCGGTGCATTGGGTGTGGTGTTGTTTGACCAGCCGCAGTCCAATCTGCAGCCGCTGATGAGCAAGTTCGCCCTCATGCAGCGCGAGTTGGACGAAACCCGCGACGCTTTGGCCGCTCAGCGCAGAGCGGCTTCGGGCATACGGCAAGCCAAATACAGTTTTGCCAGCTTTGTGGGCAGCAGTACCGCAGCCACCGAAGTCAAACGCCAATCCCGGCGGGCCGCCCAGACGCATTCACCCGTATTGCTCTTAGGTGAGACTGGCACAGGCAAGGAGCTGCTGGCCCACGCCATCCATGCCTCCTCTTCGCGCTCGCGGGGCCCTCTGGTCAGCGTGAACATTGCGGCGGTGCCCGAGACGCTGCTCGAAGCCGAGTTTTTTGGCGTGGCACCGGGCGCTTTCACTGGTGCTGAGCGCAAGGGGCGGGACGGCAAATTCAAACTGGCCGATGGTGGCACCTTGTTTCTGGACGAAGTCGGCGACATGCCATTGGGCATCCAGGCCAAATTGCTGCGGGCTTTGCAGGAGGGCGAGATCGAGCCGCTGGGCTCCAACTGTCTGCTGCCGGTGGATGTGCGCATCGTGGCGGCCACCTCGCGCGATTTGTCAGCGTTGGTGCGCGCAGGCCAGTTTCGTGAGGACTTGTTTTACCGTCTTCATGTCTTGCCGGTCAAAGTGCCTGCTTTGCGCGAACGGGCGCAAGACATTCCGGCCTTGGTGGAGGTGTTGCTCGAAGACATTTGCGCCCGCAATGGGCAGGTGCAGCCTGAGCTCAGCCACGAGGCCATGGCCTTGCTGATGGGGCAGGGCTGGCGCGGCAATGTGCGCGAACTGCGCAATGTGCTGGAGCAGTTGATGGTGCGCTCGGAATCCACCCAGGTGGATGTGGCCTTGGTCAGGGCGGTGCTGGGCGACGCGGGCGTGGACCAGATCGCGCCACCGGCCACTTCGCCAGCGTCAGCGCAGCAGGGTCAGTTGGCCAACGGCGTCGATCCTTTGTGGGTGCAGGTGGCCGCGCTGGAGCTGCAAGCTGTGCTGGCTGCCTTGCAGTCCACGCAAGGCAACAAAGTGGCAGCAGCCAAACAGCTGGGTATTTCGCGGGCCAAGCTGTACCAGAGCCTGAGTCGGACTGACTGAATTTCAGACAATGTATAAATTTCAGTCATATACTGCTTTTAATTTGAACAATTGCTGTGACTTGTGGCTTGGGCCACACCACAGAATCTTTTGAAAATCAAAGACTTGCAGGTGCTTGCCAAGAACATGGCTTTTGGCACAGCATATGCATGGACCGAATCAACCCATGGATAAAAAAGGAGACCCCACCATGTTCCGTCGTCAACTCATCACACTCGCCGCTCTCGCCACTTGCAGCGCGTTCAGCCCCTTGGCCATGGCCCAGGGCAAAGACATCAAAATCGCCCACATCTACAGCAAGACGGGCCCGCTCGAGGCCTACGGCAAACAGACCCAGACTGGCCTGATGATGGGCTTGGACTACGCCACAGGTGGCACCATGACCGTGGGTGGCCGCAAGATCGTGGTGATCGAGAAAGACGACCAAGGCAAGCCTGATTTGGGCAAAAACCTGTTGGCCGCAGCCTACGGCGACGACAAGGTGGACCTGGCCGTGGGCCCCACCGCATCGCCCGTGGCCCTGGCCATGCTGCCCGTCGCCGAAGAGTACAAAAAGATTTTGCTGGTGGAGCCTGCCGTGGCCGACTCCATCACCGGTGACAAGTGGAACAAATACATCTTCCGCACCGGCCGCAACAGCAGCCAGGACGCGATCGCCAACGCTGTGGCGGTGGACAAAGAGGGTGT
>CANBTZ010000265.1 GCA_947372495.1 Comamonadaceae bacterium
ACCAACCTGCGCTTTGGCTGCGTGATCCTGCGCTACCTGCTCGACCGCGAAGCAGGCGACGCCTTCATGGGTTTGGGCCGCTACAACGGCTCACGCGGACAGGCCGCTTACCCCAATGCCGTCATGGCCGCGCAGCGGCAGTGGCGGCAGGTGGTGGACTGACGTGAAAAAGCCACCCGAAGGTGGCTTTGCAGTGGGTGCTTGAGCAGTTCAGGCTTTGCCGTTGATCACTTGCAGCAGTTCACCCGATTCGTACATGTCCATCATGATGTCCGAGCCGCCGATGAACTCGCCCTTGATGTAAAGCTGCGGGATGGTGGGCCAGTTGCTGTATTCCTTGATGCCCTGGCGGATTTCGGCGTCGTCGAGCACGTTCACCGTCTTAACGGTTTTGGTGTCCACGCCGCAAGCCTTGAGGATCTGGATCGCACGGCCCGAGAAGCCGCACATGGGGAAGCTGGCGCTGCCCTTCATGAACAGGGTGATGTCATTGCCTTTGACGAGTTCGTCGATGCGTTGCTGGGTGTTGCTCATGGTCATTACTCCAATTGGGGCCGATTTTGAATGGGGTGAATTATCCCTCTGATTGAAAACCTGCATGTCTGTAAGGGGTCGTCTGCACCGGGATGCGGGTTTTCCTCATGTGCCCGTGGGACCTGAAATCGCCAACCATCGGCCAAAATGCGGTTCAACGATTTGACCGCCCTTGCAGCCAGAACAGGACAAAACCCATGATTGACCACCTCGACCACTTGGTGCTGACCACCTTCAACGAAGACGCCTGCGTGGATTTTTACACCCGCGTCATGGGCATGGCGCTTGAGAGCTTTGTGGGCGGCACGCCGCCCGTGACGCGCAAGGCTTTCAAGTTTGGGAATCAAAAAATCAACCTGCATGTGCGCGGCAAGGAGTTTGAACCCAAGGCCCACCTGCCCGTGCCCGGCGCGCTGGACCTGTGCTTCATCGCCTCGGTACCGCTCGATGACGTGATCGCCCGCTTGAACGCGCACCACTGGCCCATCGTTGAAGGACCGGTCATGCGCACGGGCGCCACACAAAAGATCAGGTCGGTGTATGTGCGCGACCCCGACCTGAACCTGATCGAAATTTCAGAACTGGCCTGAAACCTGCCGCGGACAGCGCCTCAGTCGGCGTAAACCCCAGCAGAGCGGATCACCGGGCCCCATTTGTTGATCTCAGACTGCAGCCAGCTGCGCAGGCCTTCAGGTGTTTGCTTGGATTCCGGCACGATCTCGGCCCCCAGATCGGCCATGCGGGCGGTGAACGCGGGGTCTTTCAGACTGGCTCGGATGGCTGCGCCCACTTTGTCGGTCACGGCTGCAGGCGTGCCCTTGGGGGCGTAGACGCCGTGCCAAACCACCACCTCAAAGTCTTTCAGGCCACTTTCGTTGAGTGTGGGCGCATCGGGCAAGGCGCGGATGCGTTGCTTGGTGGTCACCCCGTACATGCGCACGGTGCCCGCCTTGATGTGCTGCGTGGTCTGGGTGGTTTGGTCACACAGCAGGTCGACTTGCCCGCCCAGCAAGGCGTTCATCGCAGGCGCTGTGCCAGAAAACGGCACGGTGGTCAGGTCCACCCCCAGCGCCTGCTGAAACAGCATGCCGCACAGGTGAGACACCGCACCCAAGCCCGCATTGGCCAGGTTGATGCTTTTGGCGTTGGCTTTGACGTAGCTACTCAACTCTTGAAGGTTCTTGGCGGGCAGGTCCTTGCGGCCCAGCAGGGTCATGGGCACGTCCACCACCTGGCTGACATACTCAAAGTCGGTCATGGGGTTGTAGGACATTTTTCGGTACAACGCAGGTGCTGTCGACATGCCGTTGTGGTGGATCAAGAAGGTGTAGCCATCGGGGTTGGCTCTGGCCACATAAGCGGCAGCCAGCGTGCCGCCGGCACCGACCTTGTTCTCAACCAGCACGGTTTGGCCCAAGGACTTGCTCATGGTGGCTGCCAGGGTGCGCGCCACGATGTCGGTGGGGCCGCCTGCCGCAAACGGCACCACCAGACTGATGGCTTTGCTGGGGTAAGTTTGGGCGGCCGCCAAGCCGCAAGCCAGCACGCAGCTGGTGGCCACAAACGCTTGGATGAGTTTGCCGGGCATGAATTTCATGGTGTTCTTTCCTGTAGCAAGGGGATGACCTGAATCCACATGCTGGGGCAATTGCGCCCGTGGCGCAACGGGGGGAACACCCATGTTCGGTGCCGTTTGTCACCTGAGTGCCTGCTACCTGAGTGCCTGTTGCTTTCAACGCGCAGGCGTGACGGCTCAGCCCGGCAGCCGTCCGCCCGTGCAGCGCGCGGTGCCGGCCAAGTCCTGGCGTGACTGCACCGCTTCAAACCCACTGCTGCGCAACAGGTCTTGCACAGCATGCGCTTGGTCCCATCCGTGCTCCAGCAGCAGCCAGCCGCCAGGGGCCAAGTGGCTGGGGGCTTGGGCCACGATGCTACGGATGTCATCGAGCCCGTCTGCGCCACTGGTCAGGGCTTGCAGGGGCTCGTGCGTCAGGGCGGTCAGGTGCGGGTCGCCGTCGGCCACATAAGGCGGGTTGGAGACGATCAGTTCAAACAGGCCGGGCACGGCAGCCATCCAGTCGCTCTGCACAAAGCGCACGGGCAGCGCCAGGCGCTGGGCATTGGCGCTGGCCACGGCCAGGGCGTTGGCGCTGGCGTCCACGGCAGTCACGCTGCAGCTGGGGCGTTGGTGTTGCAGGGCCAGGGCCACGGCGCCGCTGCCCGTGCCCAGGTCCAGCACGCGGTGGGTGCAGCCCTTGGGCAGCAGGTCCAGGGCCCATTCCACCAGCGTCTCGGTGTCGGGGCGCGGGTCGAGCACGCGGGCGTCCACCTGCAGGCGCAGGCCAAAGAACTCTTTGAACCCGGTGATGTAGGCGATGGGCTCGCCCGCCAGGCGCCGTTGCAGCAAGGCTTCGAGTGTGGCTTGTACCTCGGCAGGCAATTCGTCGCGGTCGTGCGCGAGAAGCCAGGCGCGGTCATGTGGCTCACGCCCCAGCACATGCAGGTGCAGCAGCTGCGCATCGATGCGTGCCAGACCCAGCGTTTGGGCGCGTTGCAGACTTTGGGCCACGGTGACGGCGGTCATGCCACGCCGCCAATCTCCAGCTCAGCGAGCTGCTCGGCTTGGCGCGCCGCTTGCAGCGCGTCCATCACGTCCTGCATGTCGCCTTCCATGATGCTGAGCAACTTGTACAGCGTGAGGTTGATGCGGTGGTCGGTGCAGCGGCCCTGCGGAAAGTTGTAGGTGCGGATGCGGTCCGAGCGGTCGCCGCTGCCGATCAGACCTTTGCGCAGCGCCGCGTCTTTGGCGGCGCGTTCGGACCGGTCTTTTTCTTGAATGCGGGCGGTCAGCACTTTCAGGGCCTGGGCCTTGTTGCCGTGCTGGCTGCGGCCGTCTTGGCACTCGGCCACGATGCCCGTGGGCAAGTGGGTGATGCGCACGGCCGAGTCGGTCTTGTTGATGTGCTGTCCGCCTGCACCGCTGGCGCGATAGGTGTCGATGCGCAAGTCCGATGGGTTGATCTTGATCGCTTCGGCTTCATCGGGCTCGGCCAGCACCGCCACGGTGCAGGCGCTGGTGTGGATGCGCCCTTGCGTCTCGGTGGCAGGAACGCGCTGCACCCGGTGGCCACCCGACTCGAACTTGAGCGCGCCGTAAACGTGGTCGCCCTCGACGCGGAGCACCACTTCCTTGTAGCCGCCCAGCTCGCTGGGCGACTCGGACATCAGCTC
>CANBTZ010000266.1 GCA_947372495.1 Comamonadaceae bacterium
ATACCCTAGTTCCATGTTGAATTTGCCCACCCCCACACTCCACTTTTTTGCCGATCTGTCTGTCCAGGTGGACAAGCCCCAGGAAGTCGGCCAGACCCACCACGGCGTGCGCCGCCTGATTCCCATTTTGGGAGGCGAGGTGCAGGGCCAAGGCTGGACAGCCCGTGTGCTGCCTGGTGGCGCGGACTTCCAGCTGATCGTCAATGAACGCATGGCCGAGTTGGACGCCCGTTACACCATCGAGACCGATGGTGGCGACTTGGTCTTTGTGCAAAACCGCGCCGTGCGTACCGCCGCCCCCGAGGTGATGGCGCGGCTGGTGCGCGGTGAGCCGGTGCCGCCCGAGTCGGTCTACTTTCGCTGCAGCCCGAGCTTTGAGACGGCTTCCAAGTCGCTCGCCTGGATCACCGAGCGCCTCTTTGTGGGCACCGGTGCCCGCCACCCCGACCGCGTGGTGATGCGTTTTTTTGAAGTGGCCTGAGCAGGCTGATTTTCTTTTTTGACTTTCTTTTTCGATTGGGGACAAACCACATGAAAACCGTTTTGAACACCGTGAATGCATTGACCCGACGCCATGCCATGCTGGCTGTGGGACTGGCCGCCAGTGCTGTGAGCCTCGGCGCGCAGGCGCAAACCCAGGCCTACCCCAATCGCCCGGTGCGCATGATTGTGGGCTTCCCCGCGGGCACCGGCCCCGACATCGTGGCGCGTTTGCTGGCGCAAAAGCTGTCCGAAGGCTGGGGCAACATGGGCGTCATCGTGGACAACAAACCTGGCGCGGGTGGGCTGATCGCCGCCAGCGAAGCGGCCCGCGCCACGCCCGACGGCTACACCCTGATGCTGGGCGAAACAGGCCAGCTGAGCATTGCACCCAGCAGCTACAACAAGCTGCCCTATGACCCTGCCAAAGACTTTGCGCCTGTGAGCCAAGTGGTCAGCGCCGACTTTGTGCTGTTGGTCAACCCGCAAAAAGTGCCCGCCAAAAACGTCAAGGAATTTGTGACTTGGACACAGCAGCAAAAAGGCTTGTTCATGGCCACCTTTGGCGCGGGCACACCCGGTCACTTTGGCGCCTTCATGTTTGGCGATGCGGTCAAGCTCAAACCCGAAGCCGTGCACTACAAGAGCACGGGCGATGCGCTGGGCGGCTTGTTCAGTGGTGACGTGCAAGGTGTGTTCGCCAGCGTGGGCCTGGCTGCGCCCAATGTGAAAGCGGGCAAGCTCGTCGCTTTGGGCAGCACCGGGGCCACCCGCACGGGCGCTTTGCCCGATGTGCCCACCATCAAAGAGCAGGGCTACAACAACTTGGAGTTCTCGTCCTGGTTTGGCATCGTGACGCCTTTCAAAGTGCCTGCTGACATCTTGGCCAAGCTGAGCGCGGACATTCAGAAAGCGGTCAAGTCGCCCGACCTCAAAGCCAAGCTCGAAGAGTCGGGCTTTCGCGTGACCGGTACCAACCGTGAAGAGTTCGCTCGCACCATTGCAGCCGACACCGTGACCTGGGGCAAGGCCGTGGCGGCCACCGGCTTCAAGGCCGATTGAAACCGCTCGTTTTGTAGCCACCCCCATCCAGGAGACACACCATGTCCAGCTTGTCCATGCATCGAACCCTTCAAGGCTTGGGCGTTTTATCGGCGCTCGGCGTGCTGGTCGCTTGCGGCACTTTGCAAAGCACATCGCCAGCCCCCCTGAAAGCGGCCACAGGTGCCAGCTTGCCCCAATGCGAGGCCTTGGCGTCCACGCTCCAGCTGCCCCACACCCGCATCGAATCGGCAGCGTCTGTGGCAGCGGGTGCGGTGATGCAAGGCGACCAAGCCGTGCCCGCGCACTGCCTTGTCAAAGGCCGCATGCACGAGCGCAAGGGCAGCGATGGCCGCGACTACGCCATTGGCTTTGAGATGCGTTTGCCGGTGGCTTGGAATGGCCGTTTTTATTACCAAGGCAATGGTGGGCTGGATGGGGCGGTGGTGCCCGCTTTAGGCGCTTTGGGCGGTGGCCCGCTGACGGGCGCACTCATGCAAGGCTTTGCCGTGATCAGCTCGGACGCCGGGCACAGCGGGCCACAAACCACGGTGTTCGGTCTGGAGCCACAAGCCCGGCTGGACTACGGCTATCAAGCGGTGGAAAAGCTCACGCCCATGGCCAAACAGCTGATTGCCGGGGCTTACGGCAAAGGGCCCGACCGTTCTTACATTGGCGGCTGCTCCAACGGCGGGCGCCACGCCATGGTGGCTGCAGCGCGTGTGGGTGACCAATACGACGGCTACCTGGTCGGCGCACCCGGCTATCGCTTGCCGTATGCAGCATTGGCGCAAATCTGGGGGGCCCAGCAGTGGGCACCGCTGGCCACACCCGGGGCCACTGTGAAGAACCCGCTCAACCCCAACGGCACTTTGCCGGATCTGGCCAGCGCCTTCACCCCCCAAGAACGTCAGACGATGGCCAAAGCGATTGCTGACAAGTGCGATGCGCTCGACGGCGCGAAAGACGGCATGGTGCAGGCCACACAGGCTTGCCAGGCCGCCTTCCACATCAAGACCGACGTGGCCACCTGCAGCGGCGAGCGCAACGGCGCTTGTTTGACCGCAGCACAAAAAGACGTGGTGGCCCGCGTGTTTGGCGGTGCGCACACGGCGGACGGCCAGCGCATTTATGCCAGCTTCCCTTACGACACGGGCGTGGCCGGGGCCAACTGGGGCACCTGGAAGTTTGTCGACTCGTTGATCCGTGATCCGCTGGCCATTGGTACCATCTTCAGCGTGCCGCCTGCGCCACTCAAGCCGCTGGATGAAAACGTCAGCCAGCGCTTGGCCATGTTCTCGGCCACCAACGACAGCTACCGCGAATCGGGCTGGTCGCTGATGACACCGCCCGGAGAGGCCAACCCCGCCAACATGGCCGCTTTGCGTGCGCGGGGAGCCAAGGTGGTGATGTACCACGGCGTGAGCGATGCGATCTTTTCGGCCGAAGACACCCGCCAGTGGGTGGAGCGCCTGAGCCGCGCCAACGCCAATACGGGTTCGGACTTGGCCCGCTACTTCCCGGTGCCCGGCATGAACCATTGCAGCATGGGCCCGGCCACTGACCAGTTTGATTTGCTCGGTCCGCTGGTGCAATGGGTGGAACAAGGCGTGGCACCGCAGGCCGTGGTGGCCAGTGTGCGCGGCGCGGGTAATGCGGGTGGTGTGAACACCGAGCTGCCTGCCGACTGGTCTGCGAAGCGTACCCGTCCGCTGTGCGCCTACCCCACGGTGGCCACTTACAAAGGCAGTGGCTCGCTTGAAGACGCCAGCAGCTTTGCGTGCAAATGAATGCCTGTCGCGAACACCCATAACGAACACCTGTCACAAGGAACGCCAACCATGCAAAACTTGAACATCAAAACGACTTGGGTCCTGGGCGCACTGTTGACCGTCAGCGGTGCCGCTTGGTCGCAGACCTCGGATTGCGCTGCTTTTGCGGCCACGGCCTTGCCGGGCATGACCCTGAAAACCGAAGCGGTGGCGGGCGACAGCACGCGCCCGCCGGGCGCGACCAGCGGCCCCACGCTGGTGGCACATTGCAAGGTGAACGGCAAGATGGCCGAGCGCATGGGGCAGGACGGTAAGCCTTACCACATCGGTTTTGAGCTGCGTTTGCCCACGGCCTGGAACGGTCGATTCCTGTACCAAGGCGGTGGCGGCAACGATGGCGTGGTGCGTCCCGCCGTGGGGCCACAGGCTGCTCCGGGCTACGCACTCAACCGTGGCTTTGCCGTG
>CANBTZ010000267.1 GCA_947372495.1 Comamonadaceae bacterium
AGGCCCGAGCCCATGCCCGACTTGACCGCGGCCCACACGCCGCCCAGGTAGCCCGCATGCATCAAGATGCCTGTGACAGACAGGTGCAGCCACTGCGCCCGGTCACGCGGCCAAGCCACGCGGGCCAGCACAATCCAAGGCAAGAAACACAGAATGGAGCAGAGGTAGCGCACCAGCAAAAAGCTGAACGGCGGCGCATAAGGCATGCCGTAGCGGGCGACGATGAAGCCGGTGCTCCAGATCAGCACAAACACCACGGGCATGGCCCGCAGCCAGGCCGTCGTGTCTTGCGAGTCGCTCATTTCACCCGTGCCCGGATTTCAGGCAGGGCCTTTTGAATGTAATAAACCATCGACCAGATGGTCAGCACAGCGGCCACCCAGACCAGCACCGTGCCCCAGGCGTGGGTGTCGATGACGCCAAACAGCGCGCCGTCAAACAGCAAGAAAGGAATGGCCACCATCTGCACCGTGGTCTTGAGCTTGCCGACCATGTGCACCGCCACGCTCTTGCTGGCGCCGATTTGGGCCATCCACTCGCGCAGCGAAGAAATCGCGATCTCGCGGCCAATGATGACCAGCGCCACCAGCACATGCACACGGTTCATTTCCACCAGCATCAAGAGAGATGCACAGACCAAAAATTTGTCGGCCACCGGGTCCAGAAAAGCGCCAAAGGCCGAAGTCTGGTTGAGCTTGCGGGCCAGATAGCCGTCGAGCCAGTCGGTGATGGCAAACACCACAAACATCGACGTGGCGATCAGGTTTTGCGTGGCAAGCGTGAAGCCCGGCCAGTAATACACCCCCACAATGAGCGGAATCGCGACGATTCGCGTCAAGGTCATGATGGTGGGGATGGTGAAAAACATGGGCCGATTGTGCACCAAGCCCATGGCCGTTGGCTGACACGCCGGGCATCTGCGGGACAGGGTTCAGCGAATACCCATTCGCGGCGAGGGCGCCGCTCCCACAAGAGTGCAAACTGTGGGAGCCCCGCCCTCGGGGCGATCGGTTGTGGTCTGCGATGGCTTTATCGCGGCTCCTACAAAGAGGCTTCAGTGCAGCGCCTGGTAAATCGCCTCGGCCAGCTCTTGCGAGATGCCCTCGACCGAGGCCAGGTCTTCCACGCTCGCCGCTTCGACCCCGCGCACGCCACCAAAGCGCTGCAATAGGCGTGCACGCTTGCGTGGCCCGATGCCTGGGATCTCCTCGATCCGGCTACCGCCCATGCGCACTTTGGCACGCTGGGCCCGCATGCCCGTGATGGCAAAGCGGTGCGCCTCGTCGCGGATCTGCGCCACCAGCATCAGCGCTGCAGAGTCCTTGCCCAAGTAGACTTTTTCGCGGCCATCGGCAAACACCAGCTCCTCGAGGCCGACCTTGCGGCCCTCGCCCTTTTCGACGCCCACGATGCGCGACAGGTCCAGCCCCAGGTCGGTGAACACCTCGCGGGCCATGCTCACCTGGCCTTTGCCGCCGTCGATCAGGACCAGGTCGGGCAGCTTGGCCGTGCCCTCGCCTGTGCGCAAGGCCTCGGCCAGCTTGCCGTAGCGGCGCATCAGCACCTGGCGCATGGCAGCGTAATCGTCGCCGGGCGTGATGCCCTCGATGTTGTAGCGGCGGTAGTCGCTGCTTTGCATTTTGTGCTGACGGAACACCACGCAAGACGCCTGTGTGTTCTCGCCCGCCGTGTGCGAAATGTCAAAACACTCGATGTGCAGCTGGTCCAAATCATCAGGCGCCAGGTCCAGCGCCTCGGCCAATGCGCGGGTGCGGGCCTGCTGCGAGCCTTCTTCGGCCAACAGGCGGGCAAGCTGCAGTTCGGCATTTTTCTCGGCC
Source organism: Comamonadaceae bacterium (assembly GCA_947372495.1). Classification (GTDB taxonomy): domain Bacteria; phylum Pseudomonadota; class Gammaproteobacteria; order Burkholderiales; family Burkholderiaceae_C; genus Limnohabitans_A. The sequence continues at coordinate 1,839 of CANBTZ010000267.1, forward strand.
ATCTCCAGCCACACGCGGCGGTGCTCGCGGGGCTGCGTCACGGTGCTGATCTTCACGCCCGACTGGGCCGACAGCGCCTCGATCAACGCCTTGTTGACAGGCGCGCTCAAAATCAAGAGCGGCGGCACGGGCACGCCAATGTAGTGCTGAGCCAAAAACGCTTCGAGCACCTGCACCTCGACCGGGCGCTTGACTTCAATCGGCTCTTGAGTCTGCCCTTCGCCCACGGCTTCGTGCTCGTCCAATTCCAGCAGCCCCTGCAAGGCCTGCGCATCGTCGACATGCACCGGAAAGTAAGGTCGGTCGCCCAGGTGCCGCCCGCCACGCACCATGGCCAGGTTCACGCAGGCGCGGCCGCCCTGCACCATGGCCACCAAAATGTCGGCGTCGGTGTCGGCCGCAGTGTCCACCGACTGCTGGTGCAGCACCTTCGAAAGTGAACCCAGCTGATTGCGCACCTCGGCCGCCAGCTCAAACTCCAGCTTGTCGGCGTGCGCCATCATCCGCGCTTCCATCTCGCGCATCAGAGTCTGCGTCTCGCCGTTCAAAAACTGCACAGCGTGCTGCACATCCGCCTTGTAGTCCTCGGGGCTGATCAGGTTCACGCACGGCCCAGAGCAACGCTTGATCTGGTAAAGCAGGCAAGGCCGCGTGCGGTTGGCAAACACCGTGTCTTCGCAGGTCCGCAGCCGGAACACCTTCTGGATCAGCTGGATCGACTCCTTGACCGCCCAGGCGCTGGGAAACGGGCCAAAGTAGCGGTGCTTTTTTTCCACGCCGCCCCGGTAATACGCCACCCGCGGGTAATGCTGTGCCTCGGGCGTGGTCACCACGGCGGGCAGCGCCACGCGGCCATTGCCCGTGAGCTTGAGGTAGGGGTAAGTTTTGTCGTCCCGAAACAGGATGTTGAAGCGCGGGTGCAGCGTCTTGATGAGGTTGTTTTCGAGCAGCAGCGCCTCGGCCTCGGAGCGCACCACCGTGGTCTCCATGCGCGTGATCTTGCTGACCATGTGACCAATGCGGGTGCCGCCGTGGTCCTTCTGGAAATAGCTCGACACCCGGCGCTTGAGGTTCAGCGCTTTGCCCACATAAAGCAGCTGGTCTTGCGCGTCAAAGTAGCGGTACACCCCCGGCAAGGCGGGCAGCGCGGCAACTTGCGCAAGCAGGGCTTCATCATGGGTGTGCGACATGGCGGCTATTGTCTGTGAAAACTTATCAGTGAAATCTCCAGCGACAATCGGCCAATGAAAACTGGCCAACTCTGGGACATCTTCTGCACCGTCATCGACAACCATGGCGACCTGGGCGTGTGCTGGCGCCTGACGCGCCAGCTGCGTGACGCAGGCCAACGCGTTCGCCTGTGGGTGGACGACGCCTCGGCCCTGCGCTGGATGGCGCCCAACGCCCACCAAGAGCCTGGCATCGAAGTGCGGCCGTGGGCCGATGCCAACCAAGCCAGCACACTGCAAGCGCTGCTCCCGGCGGACGTCTGGGTCGAGGCCTTTGGCTGCGACATCCCTGAAGCCTTTGTCGCGCATGGTGTAGCCACCCGAGCGGAACAACCTAGGTGGATCAACCTCGAATACCTGAGCGCTGAAAACTGGGTGACCCGCATGCACGGCCTGCCCTCACCCATCATGAGCGGCCCGGCCAAGGGCTGGACCAAAAAGTTCTTTTACCCCGGCTTCACCAAAGGCACAGGCGGCTTGCTGCGTGAATCCGACCTGCTGGCCCGGCAGCAAAGCTTTGACCGCACGGCTTGGCGCCAACAACACGCCCCCCACCTGGCCCCGGGCGGCCTGCTGATCAGCCTGTTCTGCTACGAACCCGCCGCCCTGCCCCAACTGCTGGCACAACTGGTGGGCACACCCCACCATCTGCTGGTCACCCCAGGCCGTCCGCTGGC
>CANBTZ010000268.1 GCA_947372495.1 Comamonadaceae bacterium
CAAAAAGGCACGGGCAAATGGGCCAGCCAGGTCGCGCTCGACTTGGGCGTGACTGCACCCACCATCGCCAACGCCGTGTTTGCCCGCACCATCAGCGCGCTGCAAGCCGAACGGGTGAAAGCGGCGCAGGTCTTGTCCGGCGCCGACGCAAAACCGCTGCCCGATCGAAGCTCTGTCTTGCCGCGCCTGGAGCGCGCCTTGCTGGCCGCCAAGATTTGCGCCTACGCACAAGGCTTCAGCCTGCTGCGGGCGGCCGACAAAGAACACCAGTGGCAACTGCCCATGGGCACCGTGGCCTCGGTCTGGCGTGCAGGTTGCATCATCCGTGCGCGCTTGCTGCAAGACATCCGCCAAGCCTTTGATGGCGCACCCGATCTGGACAACCTGCTGATGGACCCGCACTTCACAGGCGTGATGGCACGCTGCCAGCAGGACCTGCGCGAAGTCGTGGCCCTGGGCGCACTGCACGGTGTGGCCATGCCCTCGTTCATGAGCGCGCTGAGCTACTACGACGCCTACCGCTCGGCACGCCTGCCTGCCAACTTGCTGCAGGCCCAACGCGATTACTTTGGCGCCCACACCTACCAGCGCGTGGACAAACCAGGCAAATTCCACACCCGCTGGAACGGCTGAGCCGCTTCATCGCCGCGAGGGCGCAGCTCCTAAAAAAGCACCCCTGTGGGAGCGGCGCCCCCGCCGCGATAAAACCCTCGCAGACCAACACCCTTCGCCCCGAGGGCGGGGCTCCTACGAACTGACCCGCACCACCGCATCCTCGCGTTTGTGCAAGTCGGGCAACAACTCCAGCCCCAAACCCGGCTTGTCATTCAAACTGATCATGCCGTTTTTGACCTGCGGCAATTCAGTCACCAGTTCCTTGTACCAGCCAGAGTAGAAGGCGCGCACGCTCTCTTGAATCAAGGCATTGGGTGCGTGCAACGACAAGTGCGTGGACGCCGCCCACACCACCGGCCCGGTGCAGTCGTGCGGGGCCACAGGCAGTTGCCAGGCGTCGGCCATGGCCGCGATCTTGCGCGCTTCGGTCAGGCCCCCGCACCAGCTCAGATCCAGCATGGCCACACCGCCCACACCTGTTTGCAAATAGTCCTTGAAACCCCATTTGTAGCTGAGCGTCTCGCTGGCACAGATCAGCGCCTTGCAGTCCACCGCGTACTGCTTGAGCAAATCGAGGCTGTCCATGCGGATCGCGTCTTCGTGCCAGAAGGTGTCGAACTCTTGCAGCGCGCGTGAAATTTTTTGCGCCATGGGCAAACGCCACAGGCTGTGGAACTCCACCATGATGTCCATCTTGTCGCCCACCGCATGGCGGATCTTGCGGAACGGCTCCAATGCCGTGTTCAGGTCTTGCGGGCTGATGTACTGGCCGTGCGACTTCTCAGCGGCCATGTCAAAGGGCCAAATCTTCATGCCGGTGATGCCCTCGGAGAGCAGCGACTCGGCCACCTCGTCGGCGCGGTGCAAAAAGCCTTGCAGGTCTTCGTAAGGACCGGCGTTGTTGCCCAGGCCCCAGTTGCTGCTGGTCTGGTTGACGTTGCTGCGGATGTACTGGTAGCCCGCGCAGGTGTTGTACACACGGATCTCGTCTCGGCTCTTGCCGCCCAAAGCGGTGTAGACCGGCATGCCCGCGGCCTTGCCAAAGATGTCCCACAGCGCGATGTCCACCGCCGAGTTGCCACGCGTTTCCACACCGGACCCGCGCCAGCCCAAATAACCCGTGATGTCGCGCAGTCTAGATTCGATCGCCAGCGGGTCTTGTCCGATCAGCTTGGGGGCCACCCATTCGTGCAAATACGCTTCGACCGCTTGCGCACCCATGAAGGTTTCCCCCAGGCCCACCAGGCCTTCGTCGGTGTGCAGCCGCACCCAAATGATGTTGGGAAATTCGCCCAGGCGGATGGTTTCGAGTTGCGTGATTTTCATGGCGGCTAAGACTTCAGACATTAAAAAAGCCCCACAGCTTGGGGCTGTGGGGCTTGGCGCGATGGATCAACCGCCGCGTGCTTTCTTGAGCTCGTCTTGCACGACTTTGATGGCGTCGGCACCGATCGAGTCTTTGTGCTTGTCGTACACCGAAGCCACTTTGGCGCGGATGCGATTTTGTTCAGCCCCGCTGACCTCGTTGATCAGCATGCCTTTGGTTTTGAGCGATGCCAGCGACTTTTCGTTCAAAGTGCGGTTGGCCGCGCGCTCGACCTTTTGACCCTCGATGGCCGCTTCACGCAAAAGCGCTTGCTCTTGTGGATTCAGCTGGTCCCACAGCTTTTTACTGTAAAGAATCAGGAAAGGCGTGTAGGCGTGGCGTGTCACGCTCAGGTACTTTTGCACTTCATTGAACTTGGAAGTTTCAATGGTCACAAAGGGGTTTTCCTGACCGTCAATGGCGCGGCTCTCCAGCGCAGAGAACACCTCGGGGAAGGCCATGGGCACAGCGTTGGTGCCCAGGGTTTTGAAGGTGTCCAGGAAGATGTTGTTTTGCATCACGCGCACCTTGACGCCGTCAAAGTCTTCGAGCTTGGCCACGGGGCGCTTGCTGTTGGTCAGGTTGCGGAAACCGTTTTCCCAGTAAGCCAGGTTCACCAAGCCAGCGGCTTCGAGCTTGGCATTGAAGTACTTGCCCGCTGGGCCGTCCAGCACCATGTCGGCTTCTTTTTCGTTGGCAAACAAGAAAGGCAGGTCGAACACGCCCAGCTCTTTGACAATACCGACCAGGGGCGAGCTGGAGGTGCAGACCATCTCTTGCGTGCCGGCACGCAAAGCCTGCGTGGCTTGCAAGTCACCACCCGCTATACCACCCCAGAAGGCGGTGATCTTCATCTTGCCACCGGATTTGGCAGCCAGGATTTCTTGCATCTTTTTAACGCCCACACCCACAGGGTGGTCTTCGTTCACACCGTTGGTGAATTTGATGTTGCGCTCCGAGAACTGCGCCATGGTACTGCTGGCCACCAAGAAAGTGCCTGCCAACAGGGTCACCAGATTTCTGCGTTTGAACATGTTTGTCTCCTAATAAAAAACACAGGGTTGAAAATCAATGAAACTCAAGCCGCTTTTTTCAGACGGGCCGGCAAACCCGTCAGGCCTGGAATTTTTCGCCGCGTGGACACCACGCGCTCAATGTCTTCGTTGGCGCCATTGATCAGCACCATGATGGCGCGCTCGGCCTTGCCAGGCGCGTGTTGGATGACGGCGTCCAGCACCGCCCGGTGCAGGGGCAGCGAGCTGCGGGGGCCGTCTTGGATGCGGGTGGAAATTTCAAAGCTGGTGCGCAGCAAGGCACTCAAAGCCTTGCCCATCTGGATGAGCATGCGGTTGTGCGAGGCATGCAGCAGGCCTTGGTGAAAGCGCAAGTCGTGCACCACGTAGTCACCGCCCTGCTCCACCGCCAGCTTCATGCCCGCATAGGCTTGTTCGATTGCGGAGATGTCTTCGTCTGTGGCTTTTTCTGCGGCCAGGCGCACTGCTGCGGGCTCCACCACGCGGCGAAGCTCCTGCAAATCACGCAAAAACTCGGGCGTCAACCCGGCTTGTGCCTGCCAGGTGATCACATCGGGATCGAACCAGTTCCATTGGTCATTGGTCAGCACCCGGGTGCCCAACTTGGGGCCGGTGATCAGCAAACCTTTGGCCACCAGCGACTTGATGGCTTCGCGCACCACCGTGCGGCTGAC
>CANBTZ010000269.1 GCA_947372495.1 Comamonadaceae bacterium
GCCCTGGAAAACTTCAGCCACAAAAAAGCTTTTGCCCATTGGGACCCGCAGGTCTTGCAGGACTACATCGAGCACGGCACGCACGACGAAGGCGGCCAAAGGGTCTTGAGTTTTGACCGCGAGATCGAAACCGCGATCTACAACACCCTGCCCCACAAACTCGACAGCCTGCTCAAGCGCCATGCACTCAAATGCCCCGTGGCCTTCATTGGTGGCACGCATTCGGCAGAGATGCGCCAAGCCGGGACCGAGCTGACACAGCAAGTGGTCAAAGGCCGCGTCATGATGCTCGACGGCTCCCACCTGGTGCCCATGGAAAAGCCATTGGCCACGGCGGCAGCTATCGAAGCCTCGCTGCGCAACCTGGGCGCTTGAGGCGGCCTGCAGCCACTCAGGCCGCCCAGGTCACCCAACCGGTGTAGTGGGTGCCCAGCACCACCAAGCCAAAGACGATGCGGTACCAAGCGAACGCTTCAAAGCTGTGGCTTGAGATGAACTTGAGCAACCAGCGCACACACACCCAGGCGCTGATGAACGACACCACCAGACCCACGCCAAACATCGGCACATCGGCCATTGACAACAGCGCACGCTCTTTGAAGAGGCTGTAGGCCCCTGCACCGATCAATGTGGGGATGGCCAGAAAGAAAGAAAAATCGGTCGCCGCTTTGCGCGACAACCCCAGCAGCATGCCCCCAATGATGGTCGCGCCGCTTCGGCTGGTCCCCGGGATCATGGCGAGGCACTGCACCAAGCCCACCTTGAGCGCATCGCGCCCGCGCATGTCTTCGATCGAACGAATCCGCACCGAGCTGGCCGGGCGCCGCTCGGCCCACAAAATGATGAAGCCGCCAATGATGAAGGTCGTGGCCACCACCCAAGGCGTGAACAGGTGTGCCTTGATCGCCTTGCCCAGCAGCAAGCCCAACACCACCGCAGGCACAAAGCCAATGAACACATTGAACGCAAAACGCTGCGCTTCCTCACGGTATGGCAGCGCCTTGATGGTCGAGTGGATTTTTTCCCAATAAACCAGAATCACCGCAAAGATGGCCCCGGTCTGGATGGCGATGTCAAACACCTTGGCCTTGTCATCGTCAAAGCCCAACAAAGCCCCGGCCAGGATCAAATGCCCGGTCGAAGAAATCGGCAAAAACTCGGTCAAACCTTCGACCAGCCCCATCACGGCGGCTTTGAGCAACAAAACGGTGTCCACAAACGCTCCTGAAAACTGAGGAGGATTATCGCTGTTGGCCCTTGCATTCACTTCAGTTCGCGCCGCTGGTCTACAACTGACGCCGCAAGCCTGCCGTTTTGTCGCATCTTGCTTCTCAAAGCTTTGAGAAGGCCTCACAGTCGAGCCTCATCCCACCCACCACAACCATCCCAGGAGGAACAGCATGCAAATGTCACCCGTGATCGCCACCCACTTGAGCTTGGCATTGGCTGCCTTGGTCATTGGGCCCGTGGCGCTGTGGTCGCGGCTGGGCACGACCCGCCCGCGCCTGCACCGGGGCATGGGTTACGCCTGGGTCACCTGCATGGCAGGCGCGGCCTTGAGCGGCATCTTCATCCGTGACTATGGCTTGCCCAACTGGGCGGGCTACACCCCCATTCACCTGCTCGTGCCTGTGACTCTTTTCAGCCTCTACAAAGGCCTGAGCGCCATTGCCCACGGTCAGGTCAGCCTGCACCGCCGAACCATGCAAACGACCTACATCCTGGCTTGCGTGGTCACAGGCCTGTTCACCTTGCTGCCCCAGCGCTATCTGGGCCAACTTGTCTGGGGCCAGTGGCTGGGCTGGCTTTAACTTCAAGAAAGCAATCCACATGCAAATACTCCAACACATCCCCGTCTGGGTTTTCTTCCTGCTCCTGGGATTGATCGCTTTGGGTTTGCAACAAACGCGCACACGGCACGTCCCCAAGCCTCGGCTGCTGGGCATCAACATCGCGCTGACGGTCTTCACGTTGGTGGGTGTGGTCCAGCAGTGGCAGCCCACGCCTTGGCTGGCACTGGGCCTGCTCAGCTGGGCCGCCAGCTGCGCTTTGGTGGCCTGGGGCTTGGGGCAAGGCGCTGCCCCCGCAGGCGCCAGCTACGACGCCGAGACGCGGCGATTCACCGTGCCCGGCAGCTGGCTGCCCCTGGCCTTGTTCATGGCCATCTTTGTGTGCAAATTTGTGGTCGGTATGCTGACCGCCACCGCGCCTGAGCACATCCACAACCTGAACGCCGCCATCGGCATCAGCGCCTTGTACGGCTTCTTTTCTGGCGTGCTCAATGCGCGGGCTTGGCGTTTGATCCGTCTTCAAAAAACAGCATGACAAGCACCCTGTGCACCCTCAAGCGGTGGGCATGCGCCTTCACCTGGGTGCTGGCCAGCGCCAGCCAAGCCCAAGTGGGCATGCGCCAAATCCAGTCGGGCGACATGCCGATCACGCTGGTCTACCCCACCGAAGCTGTGGCCCAAGCAGTGGTCAAAGGGCCATTCACGCTTCATGCGGCCTTGAACGCAGCGCCTGCGCCAGCCGCCCCAGGCAGCCGCAAGCTGGTGGTTCTGTCACACGGCACAGCGGGCAGCCAAGAGCCTGACTTCCAGCTGGCCGCCACCTTGGCCAAAGCGGGCTTTGTGGTCGCCCAACCGCTGCACCGGGGCGACAACTTCCGCGACTTCAGCCAAGCAGGACCTGAGAGCTGGAAAACCCGTCCACAGGATGTGAGCGAAACCATCACCGCTGTCAGCCGCGATGCGGTACTCGGGGCCCAGATCAACACGCAGCAAGTGGGCGTGCACGGCATGTCGGCGGGGGGCGTCACGGGCTTGGCACTGGCCGGGGCGCAGTGGCGCATGTTGAATCTGATCCAGCACTGCGCACAACACCTAGACGAAGACATCGGCTTTTGCCTGAACGGCCTGGCCCAGCACCCCCTGCAACAACTGCTGCGCAAAAGCCAATTTGCACTGGCACGCATGCTCAGCGAAACGACCGCCCCGTCCAGCCTCAAAGCCTTGCAGGGTGGCCGCAGTGCCCATGAGTCACCCGACCCACGCCCTGACCCTCGTGTGGCCGCCGTCAGCCTGCTGGTGCCCGTTTCGGCCATCTTCACGCCCGAAAGCCTCGCACGCATCACCATTCCTGTGGGCCTGACCACGGCGGGCAACGATGGCGTGCTGGCTCCCCGCTTTCACAGCCAGCATGTGCTGAAAAACTGCACAACTTGCCGATTGCTGTCTGATCACACTGAAGCCGGTCACTTTGACTGGCTCTCACCCTGGCCGGCCAGCGTCGCCCAAACCGTGGCCGCCACCCAAACGCGCGGCGGCCTGCCCAACCCGGCGTTCAGTGACGCTGCCCGTCAAAAAGCCTTTGGCCAGATCGCGTTATTCTTCAAACAAACGCTCTGAACATCGCATGACACTGCACCGCCTCTTCGCCTGGCTCCCGGCCGAGCAACGCAAACCCCTGCTGCACCGCCTGCTGATTGTGTGGGCGGTGTCGCTGCCCATCGCTGTGGCCACCTGGATCGGGCACAAAAGCGATGGCCTGCCGCACCGCTTTGAGGTGTCGCTGGTTTACGCCTACGCCATCTCGACCTCCATCTGGCTGTTCACCGATGTGTCGCGCTTTGTGTTCAAGCGCCTGCTGCGTGCCCAAGGGCCGTTTTATTGGCCGCCTGCACT
>CANBTZ010000270.1 GCA_947372495.1 Comamonadaceae bacterium
CAAGATCATGATGAATGTCGGCAATCCCCAGCTGGCCTTTGACTTCTGCCAGCTACCCAATGAGGGCGTGGGCCTGGCACGGCTGGAGTTCATCATCAACAACAACATTGGCGTGCATCCGAAGGCAATCCTGGACTATCCCAATGTCGATGCAGACCTTAAAAAAGCGGTGGAATCCGTGGCCCGGGGGCATGCCTCGCCGCGTGCGTTCTATGTAGACAAAGTGGCCGAAGGTGTGGCGACCATTGCGGCCGCGTTCTGGCCCAAGCCGGTGATCGTGCGTCTGTCGGACTTCAAGAGCAACGAGTACCGCAAGCTGATCGGCGGCAGCCGCTACGAGCCGGAAGAAGAAAACCCCATGCTGGGTTTTCGTGGCGCAGCGCGTTACATCAGCGAAGATTTTGGTGAGGCATTTGCCATGGAGTGCGAAGCCCTCATGCGGGTGCGCGGTGAGATGGGCTTGACCAACGTTCAGGTGATGGTGCCTTTTGTGCGCACCCTTGAGCAAGCGCGCCGCGTGACGGAGCTGCTGGCTGCCAAGGGCCTGCGTCGAGGCGAAAACGAGCTCAAACTCATCATGATGTGCGAGGTGCCCAGCAACGCGATCTTGGCTGACCGATTCCTCGAATACTTCGATGGTTTCTCGATTGGCTCGAACGACCTGACGCAGTTGACGCTGGGCCTGGACCGCGATTCGGGCATGGAGTTGCTGGCGGTGGACTTCGATGAGCGTGACCCGGCCGTGCAGACCTTGATCGCGCAGGCCATCAAGGCATGCTTGGCGCAAGGCAAGTACGTCGGCATTTGTGGGCAAGGCCCCAGCGATCACCTGGACTTTGCGCATTGGTTGGTCGAACAGGGCATCAGCTCCATTTCGCTCAATCCAGACACCGTGGTGGAAACCTGGACGGCCTTGGGCCGCTGAGCTCGCAGCAGGGCAAGCGCATGCACCAACGATCAGATTCGGGCATGCCTCGTTCGTACCGTTGGCGACTGCACCGCAACGTCCTGCTGTTCATTGTGCTGTTTCTCAGCCTGCTGGGTGCCATGGCCTGGGCAGAGCATTCGGGCCTTTCACGCAACCTGATTGGCCCGATCTTTCTCTTTACCACGGTGATGATTTACGCCCTGATTGGCATCGCGGGGCGCACCACGGACGCCGATGAGTATTACGTGGCAGGTCGCAGGATCCCGGCCATGTACAACGGCATGGCCACGGCGGCAGACTGGATGAGTGCGGCGTCCTTCATCAGCTTGGCAGGGGCTCTGTACCTGCAGGGCTTTTCAGGTACCGGGAACCAGCCGGGAGGTTTGGCCTACGTCATGGGCTGGACGGGCGGGTTCTGTCTGGTGGCTTTGCTGATCGCACCGTCGCTGCGTGCGATGCAGCTGTACACCCTGCCGGACTTTTTTCATGTGCGTTACGGTGGACGCTGGCCTCGTTTGCTGGCCGCCTGGGCGGCCATTTTGTGTTCGTTCACCTATGTGGTGGCGCAGATTTACGGCATTGGCCTGATTGCATCCCGTTTGACAGGTGTTCAGTTCGAAATTGGCATCCTGCTGGGCTTGGGTGGGGTCTTGCTGTGCTCATTTTTGGGTGGCATGCGGGCCATCACCTGGACCCAGGTGGCCCAATACATCGTGCTGCTGTTCGCGTTTTTGATCCCGGTGTCATGGCTGGCCTACAAGCAGCTGGGTACCCCGTTTGCACCCTTGGCCTATGGCTCGCAGCTGGCCCGCATTGAGGCGCTTGAAACCCGGCTCATGAACGATCCAGCCGAGCTGGAAGTGCGTCAGGCGCACCTTCAGCGTGCCGAGGTGTATCGGAATCGGCTGTTGAACGTCGAACAGTCCTTGCAGGACTTGCGCACGCAGCTGGAGCAGCGCGTTCGCATGCTGAAGGCGCAGGGCGCTGACTTCGCCTCGATTGCCCAAGCTCGCCGTGAGTTGCTGGCGATGCCTCCCAATGTTGCCGTGGCCCGCGAGCAATGGCAGCGCGCCCTGGCGGACAGCCTGGAGCGGTCCAGACCGCTGGGGGGCATGGTTCCCCATGCGCGCGAGTTCCGAGGCGACCCGGCGGGGGCGTCCGATGACCGCAAGTTGTTTGAGGAGTCCCAACTGAACTTTCTGGCGCTGGTGTTTTGCCTCATGGTCGGCACGGCTGGCTTGCCGCATTTGTTGACCCGTTACTACACGACCCCCTCGGTGGCAGAAGCACGAACGTCGGTGGCTTGGTCCTTGTTTTTCATCGCACTGCTGTACCTCAGTGCGCCTGCGCTGGCCGTGTTGGTCAAGTATGAGCTCATGAACAGCCTGGTGGGCAGCAGTTTTGAGCAGTTGCCCAGCTGGATCGCACAGTGGGCCCGCATCGATCCGGCACTTGTGGAAGTGGCTGACATCAATGGCGACCGGATTTTGCAGTGGGGTGAGCTCAAGCTGGGGGCCGACATCATCATGCTGGCCACGCCCGAGCTGGGAGGCATGCCGTTTGTGGTGTCGGGCTTGGTGGCTGCAGGGGGGTTGGCTGCGGCCCTCTCCACGGCAGATGGTTTGCTCTTGACCATCAGCAACGCGCTGGTGCACGACATGGGCTCTAGCCGGAAATACACGCCCAGGTCGGCAGAAGGGCGGGTCATCTTGTCCAAATTTGCTCTTTTGGCCGTTGCGATGTTGGCCGCATTTGTGGCCGCCCTCAAGCCGGCCCAGATCCTGTCACTGGTTTCGGCCTCGTTTTCCTTGGCGGCTGCGGCCTTTTTCCCAGCCATGGTGTTGGGCCTGCATTCGGCCCGCATTGGGCGTTCTGCAGCGGTGGCCGGCATGCTGGCGGGTTGGGGGCTGACCACTTATTACATGGTGATCAACGGGGTCGCTTTCCGTCAATTTTGGGGTTTGGCTCCGGATTCGGGCCTCTGGTTCGGTATCCAGCCCCTGTCCTCGGGCGTGTTTGGTGTGCCGGCCGGGTTTGTCACGATCTGGCTGTGGTCGTGGTTCAGACCTGAAAAGCCATCGTCCGAAGCTGGACCGCCCTCAGACAGATCCGAGTCTCACTATCCAGGACTCTGAATCCCGGGCTATAATGTCAGGCTTCGCCTTGCTGCACCCCTTTTTAGACGCTGGGGGCAGCTTCCAATCTTTTGGTTCTTCCACAAGGAGTTTCAATGCGTCATTACGAAATCATTTTGCTGATCCACCCGGATCAAAGCGAACAAGTTCCAGCCATGCTCGAGCGCTACAAGGGCATGATCACCACCGGTGGTGGCAAGATCCACCGCGTGGAAGACTGGGGCCGCCGTCAACTGGCGTACCAGATCAACAAGCTGGCCAAAGCCCATTACCTGTGCGTCAACATCGAAGCCGACCAGGCCGTGATGGCTGAACTCGAGCACGCATTCAAGTTCAACGACGCTGTGCTGCGTCACTTGACCGTGCAAAAGAAAAAGGCCGACACCGCTCCTTCCTCGATGATGAAAACCGTCGAACGCGAAGAAGCACGTAAAGCCCAACAAGCCGAATTCGCTTCTTGATGCTTTTTGACGGGGAGTGAACCGCACCACATTGACCGCCTGTATCGCCGAGCTTGCTGCTTTGCGTTACACACCTGCAGGTTTACCCGCTCTGAATTTGCGACTCGAAAA
>CANBTZ010000271.1 GCA_947372495.1 Comamonadaceae bacterium
CCCCAGGTGGTTGACTGCTACCAGGCCCTGAGCTGGGTGCACGAGCACTTCACGCCCATCACGGAAGAGTTTGACGACTACATCGCCAAGCCCAAAACCAACGGCTACCAGTCGCTGCACACGGTGGTGCGCGACGTCGATGGCCGCCCTATCGAGATCCAGATCCGCACGCAGGCCATGCACGACCACGCCGAAAACGGGGTGGCCGCGCACTGGGCCTACAAAGAAGCGGGCACCAAAGGCTATGCGGGCGTCAGCGCCACCAGCGCCTACGACGCCAAGATCGCGGTGTTGCGCCAGCTGCTGGCCTGGGAGCGCGATTTGTCGGGGGCAGGGCAGGACAAAGGGCTGTTTGACGACCGCATTTATGTGCTCACGCCCGATGCCGCGATTGTTGAGCTGCCGCAAGGCGCCACCCCCATCGACTTTGCCTACACGCTGCACACCAACCTGGGCCACCGCTGCCGGGGCGCCAAGGTCGACGGGGCCATGGTGCCGCTCAACACGCCACTGGCCAACGGCCAGACGGTGGAAGTCACGGCCGTCAAGGAAGGCGGGCCTTCGCGCGACTGGCTGAACCTGGAGCTGGGCTTTTTGGTCAGCTCGCGGGCACGGGCCAAGGTGCGGGCCTGGTTCAATGCGCAAATCAGCAGCGAAAACATCGCTCGGGGCCGAGAAGCGGTCGAAAAACTCTTGCAGCGCGAAGGCCGCACGTCCATGCGCCTGGAGGTGCTCGCCGCCCAATTGGGTTTCAAGTCTGCGGACGGCTTGTTTGAGGTGGTGGGCAAGGACGAGTATTCGCTGCGCAACATCGAGGTGCTGCTCAACCCGCCCGAGCCGGCGCTCACGCCTGACGAGATCGTGTTGCAGCGCAAATCGCGAGGCAGCCGCCACCCCAAGTCGCCCTCGGGCGTGTTGGTGGTGGGCGTGGACTCTTTGCTCACCCAGCTGTCTCGTTGCTGCAAACCCGCGCCGCCCGACGTGATCAGCGGTTTTGTGACCCGAGGCAAAGGCGTGAGCATCCACCGCCAAGACTGCAGCAACTTCCGAGAGCTGAACCTGCGCAACCCCGAGCGGGTGATCGACGTGCGCTGGGGCGAACGCAAGCCCGGACCCGATGCTGCGGTGTATCCGGTGGACGTGGCGGTCGAAGCCGTCGACCGCCAGGGTTTGCTGCGCGACATCTCTGAAGTGTTTTCCAAAGAAAAAATGAACGTGATTGGTGTGCAAACGCAGTCGATCAAAGGCATGGCCTGGATGACCTTCACCGTGGAAATTTCGGATTCCGCCATGCTCACCCGCGTGCTGGGCAGCGTGAAAAGTGTCAAAGGCGTTCGCAACGCCAGAAGACGCTAGTTTTGCTGCTATAATTTGGGTCTCTTAGGCGCGTAGCTCAGTTGGTTAGAGCACCACCTTGACATGGTGGGGGTCGCTAGTTCGAATCTAGTCGCGCCTACCAAATTTGGTAGGAAAATAAAGCACTTGGCGGCAACGCCAAGTGCTTTTTTGTTTTTTACTAGTCACCATAGGTCATACCTTAAAACATCCAATCACTGGAAACTGAACCGTTTTCAATGTTGATGTTGTTGTGCCTAAATTTTTTTTTCTGATCCTTTCTGGATTCGTTCTGGCAGGCATGTCTGGTCGTCTTCTCGCGCAAACAGACCCACTGCTTGTTCCCCAGCAAGTCACCCCCAAACCAGAAGCCCTTCGGCAACTGACCAAGCCCAAAGTCAGGTGGCTGGTTGACGCGAACGCGCAGCAGTATTGCCGGCATGTTGACGCCAAAGACGGTTATGTCGAATTCGCAGAAGGATGCGCGTACTGGCAAATCCAGAGCCAGCAATGCACCTTGGTCACGACGGATCAGAGCAGCCATGCGCTTTTGGGCAAACTGTTCATGCACTGCATTCAAGGGGGGGAGGGGTGATGGGTTTTTGCCACGCTGGCGTGTCGTTCGTGAAGCTTGTGCGACCACTGTTGTTGCTGATGGGTTGGGTCATGGTGAGTGCATGCCAAAGCCAAACATGGCTACCCCCTTCGGTGGATCGCATGCGATTTGAGCCTGCAGCGCAAGAACATCGGATTCTCAATGCCCCCACTATCAAGCTGGTGAGTCGTGACGATGCCGCCCAGTTTTGCGCCAGCTTGACAGGCATCCCGATCCATCAACGCCAGCAACCGATGGCCTGCGCCTACTGGAGTGTGTCTCGCCAAGAGTGCACGATCGTGACCCCCGTGCACACCATGACCAACTACATTGGCCATGAGCTCAGGCATTGCTTTGAAGGGGCCTTCCATTCCAATTGATGCTCGTTATGAAAAGCGCGAAGCATGTGAGCGCCGTGCTGTGGATTGAGCTAGCAAAAATTTGCGATTTGCAGCCTTTGAATTTGCAAAGAAACTCAAATCGTCAAATTTCAACAATCCACACTTCAAAGGATGTAAACCATGCATACCAACCCTGAAAGTACCGAAAGCTATGTCGGCACTTCTTTTGCCGCAAAAATGCTCAACCTCTCAGTGGGCACGGTCCAGACCCTGGTGTCCAAGGGCGAACTCCCTGCGTACCTGACCTCTGGTGGCCACCGCCGCATTCCTTACAACGCGGTGCTGGCGTATTCAAAGAAAAACAAAGTGCCCCTTGGCGCTGTGGCAGGTGGGCCGTCGCATGGACGCTCAAATGGGGTCGTCCGCATCTGCGTTCTGCACGGCGATAAATTCACCAGCCCCAATCTGGAAAAAATTGCCAAGGACGGTGCTTTCCAGGTCGTGACCGATCCCATGAAGCTGATCAAACCCAATGCGCAAATGACGCACATCTTCATGGATGCACGCATTGACTGGGTTGACTGGGCGCGAATGGAGCCATCTGCCGACGAACGCATCCATTACGTGATCTACAACAGCGGGGTGCTTTCCGCCAATGCCCGCAAGCACCTGGAGACGGTGGCTGTGCTGCTCAACACCGACATCACGCTGGAGTTTTTGCATGGCTACCGGATTGGCTTTCAGTCTGGCCCCACGGAGTACAGTGCGCCGGTATTTCCCCACATGGTGCGGCAATAAAAGCCACCCTGGCCCCCGCTTCGTCGGGGGTCAGGCCAGGGGCAACCAGCACTTCACGCAGGTGCCCTCAGGGCCGCTCTGGATATAAGCGTCCCCACCCTTGCTGCGCATGCGCTGCTGCAGCCCCTGCAAACCCAGAGAAGTCAGTTTCCTCGTCGCCTGGGTTTGCGCTCTTTCATCCCAATCGGGAATGCCCACCCCATCGTCCTTCACGACCACGCGGACCGTTTCAGTCAACTGGATCAGCTCCACATCGATCTGACGTGCCTGGCTGTGCCGCAGCGCATTGCTCAGGCATTCCTGGACCACCTTGTACAACTGAATGCCCTGGTCGGATCTCACCGGACGCACGACACCCAAGCGCGTGTAGGTGATCTGAACATGCACAGCCGCCTGCTGCAGGCGCTGGCACAAGTCGCCCAAAGCCTTGTGCAAAGTCTCATGCCCCGCCTCAACCGGATTGATGGCAAAACGCAACTCGTCCATGCAGCGCTGCAACTCCATCTCCATGCGATCGGGAGAAGAGGCTGATGAACGCAAATCCCACAGCAGCATG
>CANBTZ010000272.1 GCA_947372495.1 Comamonadaceae bacterium
TCTATCCACTGAGCTACAGCCGCATCGTCTGTTGTGAGTGCAAATTATCTCACGCATTGCCAAATCAATTGAGCGCTGCAAGCTTGCACGAAAGTCGGGCCGCTATAATGCCCGGTTGATTCCGGTCAAACTTCGGTTCCTGGTGAACCTGTCCAACAAGAGGATGTCATGAGCGACAACAGCCACGATCAAGCACACGAAGCCCACACAGGCCCTATCAAGAACGCCAAGCAGCTCGTCTGGGCCAGCATTGCCTCTTTCGTGGTGCCCGTTTTCATCATCATTGGTTTGGTGAATTACGTGACATCGGCCAACAAAGAAGCCCCCGGCAACTCGGACAGTGAAAAGTCATTGGCCATGCGCATCCAAAAAGTGGGCGCAGTGGAAGTGCGTGACGCCAACCGCCCTCTGAAATCGGGTGAAGAGGTTTACACCGCCCAGTGCGCGGCTTGCCACGCCACAGGCGCTGCGGGCGCGCCCAAGTTTGGTGATGCTGGCGCATGGGGCCCTCGCATCAAGCAAGGCCTCGAAGGCTTGACCAACTCGGCCCTCAAGGGCAAAGGCGCGATGGGCGCTCAAGGGGGTGGCGATTTCAGCGACATCGAAATCTCCCGCGCTGCAGCCTACATGGCCAACAAAGGTGGCGCCAAGTTTGACGAACCCAAGGCCCCTGCTGCGGCCGAAGGCGAGAAGAAGTAATCTGCTTCACTCCACAAAAAGCCGACCTCGGGTCGGCTTTTTTGCGTCTATGTCACACGAGGTTTGCTGTGCCCAGCGCTTGTGGACTGAGCACAAAACCGTAACGCTGTGGCAGCTCTTGTGCGTTGCACTCTTGCAGTGTCCATTCACCCGCCTCCAGCGCTTCAGCGGCCAGGCCCACGTCCAGGGAATGAACCAGCCCCAAGCCCAAAGGGGTGTGCAGATAGACCCGGCCTTGCTCGTCCACCAGGCACGCCAGCACCGTGGTGGGCTCTCCGTTGTGGGCCAACGGCACATGGTCTGCCGCCAAGCGCCACACCCAGGGGGCCGCCTCTAATTCGACAAACACACGCTGCGGGCCGTTTTGGAAATACCAGCGACCCTGCGCATCGACTTCGTAGTTGCGTTGGATGAAGTCAATGAGTTTTTCGTGGCGCAGCACCGAGCCTTTGGCATCGGGCACACCGCTTTGAAAAGCCCCCAGCACCTGCACACGGTCATCGCGCATGTGCCATTGGCCTCGGCTGTCCAAGCCCAGCCAACCCACACAGGCGGGCACATGGGGCCATTTGCTCATGGCTTGGCGAACGATGTCATCCATGCTGAGATTCCTTAATCAAAAGCTGCTGCCCGGCGGCTTGCAGCAACCAGCCGCCCACGGCATTGGGCAGTCCTCGCACATGCCCAGGCAGCCGCCCTTGTGCAAAGCCCACATGGCCACCATGCGGCGGCTGCCACAAGGTGACTTGGCCTGACACCTCTGCTGGCGTTGGCAGGCTGCTTGCCGGGATAAACGGGTCGTTGCGCGCATTGAGCGCCAAGGCAGGGATGCGCACAGCCCCCATCAGTGGCTTGGCCGAGGCCTTGCGCCAATAGTCGTCGGTATTGCGAAAACCATGCAGGGGTGCGGTAAACACGTTGTCGAACTCGTACAGGTCTTTCGTGGCCATCAGTTTTTGGGGATCAAACAGTCCTGGGTGCTGCGCCAGTTTGGCCAGGGCTTTGGGCTTCATGGTGCGCAAAAACATGCGGGTGTAGACCTGACGGTTGAATCCGCGGCCAATCGCCATGCCGCTCGCGGTCAAGTCCAGTGGCGAACAAATCGAGGCAACCGCATCGGCAGAACGCCCTGCTTCGGCCCCCTGGACGCCAGCCCAGCGCATCAAGGCATTGCCCCCCAAGGACACCCCTGCGGCCATCAGCGTTTTTCCGCCGGCGGCTTGGAGCTCGGCCCGAAAGCGCGCAAGCAACCAATGGACCTCTTCGTGGTCGCCCGAATGGTAGGCGCGAGGGCCTCGGTTGAGCTCACCACTGCACCCGCGAAAGTAAGGCATCGCAAACTGGATGTCGTGCTCAGTTGCCCAATCGGCAAAGGCTTGCACGTAATGGCTTTGCGCCGAGCCCTCCAGCCCATGGAACAGCACCAGCAAGGGCCGCCCAGGGTGGGACGCCGATTGCCGGTCGACATCGACAAAGTCGCCGTCGGGCGCCGTCCACCGCTCGCGATGCCAAGTTGCCGCAGCATGCAATCTGCGCGCAGCATACAAAGCGGGCCAGATGGTCTGTGCGTGCCCACCCACAAGCCACGCAGGGGCGCGGTGGTGTTTCAATGCAGCACCGGCGTTTGGTGGCCTTGGTCTGGCACATCATGGGGCGTGCCCGGGCTGGTGTGGTGCGCCACCATGCGCCAGCCCTGTGGGGTCTTGTGGTACACGTTGGTGGTCAACACCCAAGCGGTTTGCTGGCCCTGTGGCGTGAGCACGTCAACCCTCTCAACCAAATGGTGCACTGCGCTGGCAAGCGATTCGATTTTGTGAATGCGTTCAGGAAAGGCCTGCACACTGCCATTGGAGAACATTGCTTCAAATGCCTGCCGAATGGCCCCTGCCCCAATCAACCTGGGACCGCCTGGATGAACGCAAACGATCTCGTCTTCCTCTGCCCAGCAGACCATCAATTGTTGGATGTCTGCGTTGTGCAAGGCTTCGTAAAAGGCTTGCTCAATATCGTCTGGCGTACCGCCAAGAGCAGCGGCTTGAAGTTTGGCTTTTTTCATGGGGCAGTCATGCTGACAAAGGGGCCCATTGTGCCGTGTTCACGGGCTTTGCACAGTCCCCGCTGGCTTCTTGGTGCCTCACTGTGGACAAGCGCACACAAAGAAAAAACCCGGCCACATCGCTGCGCCGGGTTTTGACAAAAAGGGGCTCGCCAAAGCGAGCCGCCTGGGGTCACTTGCTGCCGCGGAACTTGCGCAGAGCAGACAACTGAGCCGCCAAAATGGCCAGCTCGGACTGGGCACGGGCCAAGTCGATTTCTGTCTTGGCATTGCGCAGCGCGTCCTCAGCCGCGGCTTTGGCGGCGTTGGCTTTTTCTTCGTCGAGGTCTTTGCCGCGGATGGCGGTGTCAGACAGCACGGTCACGCAGTCGGGTTGCACTTCCAGAATGCCACCGGCCACGAAAACGAATTCCTCGCCGCCGTCAGCCGTCTCGATGCGAACCGAACCGGCCTTGATGCGGGTGATCAGCGGCGTGTGGCGTGGGTAAATGCCCAGCTCGCCAGACTCGCCGGGCAAAGCCACGAACCGGGCTTCACCCGAGTAGATGGACTCTTCGGCACTGACCACATCAACGTGGATGGTGTTCATGTTTACTCCTTAAAAAGGTGCGCTTTCAGCGTGCATCGGGGTGGCTGCGTCAGCCGCCCCGAGGTTTTGCTTTAAGCGGTCTTTTTGGCCTTTTCGAAAGCTTCGTCGATGGTACCGACCATGTAGAAAGCTTGCTCTGGCAGGTGATCGCACTCGCCAGCCACAATCATCTTGAAACCACGGATGGTTTCGGCCAATGTGACGTATTTGCCGGGCGAACCAGTGAACACTTCAGCCACGTGGAAAGGCTGCGACAGGAAACGCT
>CANBTZ010000273.1 GCA_947372495.1 Comamonadaceae bacterium
CGGATAGGCTGGCCTGGACGCAAATCGCGGACCAGTTCCGAATGCATCACATCAGCGACCGCTTCGAATGCCGGTGAACCCACACTGGATGTATCGACATCAGCCAGCACAACATGAGTTTCATTGAGCACCGTGCCTCGCGGCAGCACGGCAGCAGCCACCAACACCTTGCGGTGGACCTCTTTGTTGGCATTGGGCTCGCGGTTTGTCGACACCACCGCCTTGGGCACCAACTTGTTGGTGACCTTCACGTACAGCTGCCAAACGGGCTGGCTGCAGCGCACGCGCACGGTCTCGGCGCTGCTGAAAGGCGTGTCAAACATCAAGGGGACGGCACAAGCTTGCAACTTCAAACGGCTGTCCAGCGGGGCCAACTCCAAGGCATCCAAGGGTGTTTTTTGCTGTTCCGACACCCATTTTTTGACGCTGCGCTGCAAGAGCTCTTCAGGGCTGACTTCGGCTACAGGGGGGCGTTCAGGTCTGGCTTTGGCCACCGCCTGCGTCAACAGGCCACTGCCAAGCAGGCAGGTTAAACCCAATTCCAGCAAAAGGATCCAGCGGCACAGCATTTGCTTTAAGACGTACATGGGTGTGAAAGTTTTGACAGTTTTTCAAAGTGAACACCCCTCTCAAGCAAGAAAGAGACCAAGCTGATCATGGCGCTTCAAAACCCGGGCATCGCCTCCTCTGCCAACTTGACGAATATCTCGTCAGGCACAGGTGCGCCCGCCAAAGAGCCCCCCGCCACTGGGCGGTTCAGCCAAGTGTTGGCACAAATGGCCCCAGGCGCGGGCATGCACGTGCAGGTTCAGCGCGGCGACACATTGATTGGACTGGTCAAAGCGCAGCACCGGCAACAAGGCCTGAGCGTGACCGACACCCAGGCCTACAGGCTCGCCCACCAAGTGGCTGCAGGCAACCGCATTGCCAATCCAGACCTCATTCGGCCAGGCCAACGCATTGATCTTGGTCTGTTGGCCTCCCCTGTCGTCGCCAAAGCCCCTGCACCCACCGGCGCGTTGGATCTGTCCAGCACTACCACAAGCGCCCTGGCGCAACTGCGTCCAACGCCGCCCGCCCCCGCCATCTCAACGCCCGTGCCAAGGGCAAGCACTGACAACCACGCCGTTCTTGACCAAGTCCTTGGCCGCGCCGTCAACAAAGGCTTCATCCCAGCGTCCGATTTGGTTGGGGTGCGCAACAAAATCTTGCAGCTGTCTGAAAAACACAACTTCGAGCCCGACGACTTTGCCCGGCTGAGCCTAATGGAAAGCGGCGGCATGAACCCCAAAGCCAGCAACGGCCACTGCCACGGAATCATCCAGTTTTGTGATGGACCTGCCCGTGGCGCCGCTGCGGTGGGTTACCCGAGCAACGCCAAAGCCATTCTGGGCATGAGCCTTCATCGGCAACTGGACTTGGTTGACCAGTACTTCAGCAAGGTCGGTATGCCCCCAAAAGCCGAAAAACAAGGGCTCGACGACCTCTACCTGAGCATCCTGTCGCCCGCCGCACGCAGCGAAACCCGGCCCGATGCCCCTTTGGCGATTGGCGGGCCACAAGCGAGCTTGCTGCATGTGGGCGGCAACCAGCGCAACCCCATCACTCGCAACTCATTGGTCAACGGCTTACAAGCTTTGAGCGACATGGTTTTGCCGCCTGCAGCCAACTGCAAGACGCCCGCCGACCTTTACGCCGAAGTCGCCACGCCCCGCACTTCAGGCACGGCATGGTGAGAGCGGCAATGCCTTGCCGGTGGTGTCCATTCCTTGCCGCTTGCAGTGCCAGATTGGCCTCAAAGCGTCAAAAAACCACCTGGCATGGCTTTTGCAGGATTCGACATGAACAAGCGCAACTTAAGGCGGCATCGTCAAAAAATTGGCAAGCAACAAACTTTGAGATCTGAGGAACCAAGATGAATATTTTAGACAACATGATGGGGTTGCAGCAGCAGACGCTGCAGCTCAAGGCACGTCGTTTGGAAGTCATTGCCCAGAACATTGCCAATGCCGACACGCCCAACTACAAAGCCCGCGACATTGACTTCAAGTCGGTGCTCGGTGCGGCGCAGCAGCAAGAGACCGCCATGGACGCGACCAAATCCGGCCATTACCAAGCGGGCCAAGAGTTGAGCCCGGACGGTATGCGCTTTCGGACACCATTCAACACCTCTTTCGATGGCAACACCGTCGAGATGAGCCTGGAGCAAGCCCAGTACGGTAAGGCGGCCGGCGATTACCAGGCCACGTTGAACTTCTTGCAAAACCGCATCAGCGGCATTCGCAAAGCACTGAAAGGTGAATGACCATGTCGATTGACAGCATTTTTGGCATTGCAGGCACGGCGCTCAACGCGCAGTTGACCCGCATGAACGCCACAGCCTCCAACCTCGCCAACGCGGGCACGGTCTCGGGCACAGAAAAAGACGCCTTCCGCGCCAAACGCCCCGTGTTTCAGGCACTGATGGACGAGCAGATGACCCATTCAGGCGCCGCTTATGTGGGTGGTGTGAAGGTCGCCAAGATCGCCGACGACACCGCCCCACCTCAGCGCGTGGCCGACCCCAAGAACCCTTTGGCCGACAAAGACGGTTACGTCTACAAGGCCAACGTCAGTGAAGTCACTGAAATGGTCGAAATGATGGCGGCCGCCCGCTCTTACCAAAACAACGTCGAAGTGATCAACACAGCACGCCAGCTGATGATGCGCACGCTGGACATCACCAAAGCCTGATCGGACTGTTCCGCATGACCACGACCACCGCAGCCACCTCCGCCGACTTGTTGGGCGCCAAAGTGACCAGCTACGAAGCGAACAAGACATCGAGCGCCACACTGTCTGCAGCCAATATGGGCAAGCAGGACTTCTTGAAACTGTTCACCGCCCAGCTCAACAACCAAGACCCTTTGGACCCGGTAAAGAACGAAGCTTTTGTAGCCCAGTTGGCCCAGTTCTCACAACTCGAAGCGCTGACCAACATCCAGACCTCCATGGATGGCTTCGTTAACAGCATGTCGGCCGAAAAAATGCTGGGCAGTGCCTCCTTGATCGGCAAACGCATTTCCGTGGCCGATGTGCCAAGCCAACTGGACACAGGAGGCAGCATTGACGCCAACATCGACTTGCCGCAAGGCGCCAGCGGCGTGCAATTGAGCGTCACCGACGCCAATGGCAACAAGGTTCAAGACCTGGTCGCTGGTGCGCAGCTGCCCGGCACCGCCAACCTCAGCTGGGACGGCAAAGACAGCCTGGGCAACGCCGCCCCTGCCGGCACCTATTACCTCACCGCCAATGCGGTGGTGGGTGGCAAAACCACCAAAGTCTCGGTCAACACCCTGGCGACCGTGCGCTCCATCACTACCAACCCAGCCGACGGCAGCATCAGCCTCGATGTGGGCAGTGGCAAACCCATCTTGCTGTCCAGCGTCAAGCAGATCAGCCAATAAACCCTTTCATTGCCCATCCCTTAACAGGAGAACTCCACCATGTCGTTCTATACCTCGCTGACCGGCTTGAACGCTGCCACCGCCCAACTGGGTGTCACCAGCAACAACATTGCCAACGTGGGCACCACCGGTTTCAAGCG
>CANBTZ010000274.1 GCA_947372495.1 Comamonadaceae bacterium
GGGCATCGGGGGTGTCCACGTCCAGAATGCAGCCGAGGTCGTCCAAGTCCAGCCGCCAGGGCGCATGCGCTTGCATCACACTCTTGGCCCCTTGATCGCCCGACAAGGCCAGCAGTGCCTCGCGGCACACGGCGCCAAAGCCCACCGGATGCCCGCGCTGGCCCTGCACCCAGGGGGCCACCACGGTGTGCTGGGCCAAGGCCTCGGCCACGCGGCGCAGCGAGTCGGCTTGCACCAGAGGCAGGTCGGCGGGCAAGATGAGCCAGCCTGGCGCGTTGGCTGTGGCGGCCACACCCGTGGCGATGCTCGCGCCCATGCCTTGAGCGCTCAGGTGGGTGGTGTGCTCGCGCTCGACCACATGCCAAGGCAGGCCGCTGGCCTGAGCGGCGGCGACCACATGGTCGCGCACGCGTTGCGGGCCCAGGGGAGCTGAGAGTTTGTCGTGTGCGCCGCCCGCTTGCCGAAAGCGTTCACCCAAGCCTGCGGCCAGGATGACGACGACAGGCCGCAGTGGACGATTCAAATCGCGCAAGCCGGGCTGCGCCACTCGGTGGGCGCGGCATCGGCAGCGGAAATCTGCACCATGGCGTCTGACACGCCCTTGTTTTTGACCTGCACGATTTCGGCAATGATCGAAACCGCGATCTCAGACGGCGTCTTGGCGCCCAAGCGCAGACCCACAGGGCCGTGCAAGCGGGCCAGGGCCTGCTCACTCAGGTCAAAGTGTTCGGCCAAGCGCTCTTTGCGCGATTGCTGGTTGCGACGCGAGCCGAGTGCGCCCACATAAAAAGCGGGCGAGTTGAGTGCTTCAAGCAGCGCCATGTCGTCAAGTTTTGGGTCGTGCGTCAGCGCCACGATGGCCGTGTGCGCATCGGGCCGCAGGGCCAGCACTTCGTCGTCGGGCATGCCGCTCAGGTGGGTCACGCCAGGCAGGCTCCAGCCTGCGGTGTACTCCTGGCGTGGCTCGCACACCAAGATTTCAAAGTCGAGCATTTGCGCCATCTGCGCCACGGCTTGGCTCAATTGGCCAGCGCCGATCAGCAACAAGCGCCAGCGAGGGCCAAACAGTGTGGTCAGGGTGCTGCCGTCAAACTGCAAAGCCTCGCCACGTTCGGCTTCGCGCAATTGCACGCTGCCGTCACGCAAGGTGAGGGTGCGCGCCACCAGTTGGTGCTCGCTGGTGCGGTGCAACACCTGTTCGATCCAGGTGGTGTCCAGTACCGGCTCCTGCACCAGCCGCAAGGTGCCGCCGCAAGGCAGCCCAAAGCGGGTGGCCTCTTCTTTGGTCACGCCATACGCGACCATCGAAGGGGTTTGAAGGTTGGCGTATTCGCCCGCCCGGATGCGGGCAATCAGATCGTCTTCGACGCAACCGCCCGAGACCGAGCCGCTCACGCCGCCATCGTCCCGCACGGCCAGCAAGGCCCCGGGTGGACGGGGGGCGCTGCCCCAGGTTTCCACCACGGTGACCAATGTGACCTGATGGCCAGCCTGTTTCCAGGCCAGCACATCAGACAGGACGCGAAGATCCAGGCTTTCCATCCGGGCCTCCAGCCGATCAGGCTGTGCGCAGAGCGTCGGCCGTGATCGGCAGACGGCGCACGCGCTTGCCGGTCAGGGCCGCCACGGCGTTGGCAATCGCAGGCGCAGCCACAGCTGTACCGGGTTCACCAATGCCGCCGGGCTTTTCGGTGCTCTTGACCAGCACGATGTCGATCTGGGGCGACTCGTACATGCGCACAGGGGCGTAGCTGTTGTAGTTGGTCTCTTGCACTCGGCCATTTTTCATGGTGATCTGGTGCTTGAGCACAGCGCCCACACCGAACACGATGCTCGACTGCAGCTGGGCCTCGACGGTGTCGGGGTTGACCATGTGGCCCACGTCAGCGGCCACAGTGACTTTGTGCACGCGCACGCTGCCGTCCTTGTCGATGCTGACCTCGGCCACTTGGGCCATGTAGCTGTCATAGCCTTCCATCAAGGCGATGCCGCGCGCACGGCCTGCGGCCACGGGCTTGCCCCAGCCGGCTTTTTCAGCGGCCAGTTTCAGCACGTTGGCAAAGCGGGGCTTGCCGTCGAGCATCTTCATGCGGTAGGCGTAAGGGTCTTGACCTGCGGCTTTGGCCAGCTCGTCGATGAAGCTCTCGTTGGCAAAAGCGTTCATGCTGTGGCTCACGGCGCGCCAGTAACCCACACGGAAACCGCTGTCGTGGATGATCAGGTCGTGCTGCGTGTTGGGGATGTTGTAGCCGGTCACGGCCGCTTCGGCCATGAAGGGGTCCAGCGTGTCTTTGGGCAGGCCAAAAGCGCGTTGCGTCACCGACTGCGAAGCCACCTTGAAGTGCATGGCCACGGGCATGCCGTTGGCGTCCAGACCGGCTTGCAGCTGGTTGACACCTGCAGGACGGTAGTAGTCATGCGTCATGTCTTCTTCGCGTGTCCACAGCAGCTTGACAGGCTTGTTGACGGCTTTGGAGATTTCAGCGGCTTGCACGATGAAGTCCAGCTCCAGACGGCGACCGAAGCCGCCACCCAGGAAGGTGGTCTTCAGGGTGATGTTCTCTGGCTTGACGCCCAAAGCTCCGGCCACAGCGCCTTGCGCGCCTTGCTGGAACTGGGTTGGGCCAATCAACAGCACCTTGTCACCCTGCACATGGGCGGTGAAGTTCATTGGCTCCAGCGGCGAGTGCGATTGCATGGGCGAGACGTACTCGGCCTGCACCACTTTGGCAGCGCCCTTGAGGGCTGCGGCCACATTGCCCACAGGCTTGGTGATCTCAATGACTTTGCCGCTGCTCAGGGCTTGGCGGGTGCCGTCGATGATCGAGGTGTCGCTCAGTGCGGCCACGGCGCCTTCGTCCCACTGGACTTTGACGGTCTCCATGGCTTTCTTGGCGCGCCACCAGGTGTCGGCCACCACGGCCACGCCGTCGCTGATCTGCACCACAGCTTGCACGCCGGGCATGCCTTTGGCTTGCGCGCCGTCAAAGCTCTTGACCTTGCCGCCAATCACGGGGCACTGCAGCACTGTGGCGTAGACCATGCCAGGCAATTTCACGTCGATGCCGAACTCGGCTGTGCCGTTGGTCTTGGCAGGGGTGTCCAGGCGCTTGGTGCGCTTGCCGACGATGCGGAAGTCCTTGGGGTCCTTGAGGGCGGGCTTCGCGGGCACGGGCAGCTTGGATGCGGCAGCGGCCAAAGCGCCGTAAGTGGCTTTTTTGCCGCCTGGGCCGGTCACGACACCCTTGTCGGCCTTGAGCTGTTTGGCGTCCACGCCCCATTGGGCAGCGGCAGCAGCCACCAGCATCTCGCGCACTTGGGCACCCGCCACGCGCAGCTTGTCAAAGCCGCCGCGCACGGAGGTCGAACCGCCTGTGATTTGCGCACCCAGCAGTGCGTTCACATAAGCCGCATCAGGGGGCGCAATGGCCACCTTGATCTGGTTCAGGTCCACGTTGAGCTCTTCGGCCACCAGCATGGGCATGGAGGTGTAGACGCCTTGACCCATTTCGGAGTGGGCCACCTGGATGGTGATGGTGTTGTCGTCAGCGATGTGCACCCAAGCATTGGG
>CANBTZ010000275.1 GCA_947372495.1 Comamonadaceae bacterium
CGATCAGGTCAACGTCAAAGCCAAGACGGCCGAAAAGCTCGGCCCCGTGGGCATGGGCCAGAGCATGGAAGCGCGGGCTGTCGCGCTCTTGAACAAGGCCTGATCAACAACCTGGCCCAAGTTGGATACCCAGGTGCAGGCGCTCAGGGCGCCAGCTTGAGTTTGATCAGGGCCATGAGCCCGCCGCCGTTTTGGTTGGCCACGGCAAACGTGCCGCCCATGCGCTGAACGGCGCGCTCGACGATCGCCAAGCCCAGGCCTGAGCCGTTGGCCGATGTGCGCGCTTCGTTGCCCCGAAAAAATGGTTCGGTCAAATGCTGCAGGGTCGGCTCGGGCACGCCCGGCCCCTGGTCGCTCAGGCGCAGCAACACAGCGCCATCTTCCGCCCGCGCATGGAGGCGCACATGGCTGATGCCATCGCTGATGCTCTGGCCATAACGCCGGGCGTTTTCCAGCAGGTTCGACACCACCCGGCCCAACTCCACCGCATCGGCCAGCACTTGCAGGTCTTCAGGCAGATCGACCTCGATCTTCATGCGGGACTGGCTTTTGAATGGGGTGATGCAACGACTCACCACCGCCGCCAGCAGCACCGGGGTGAGGTCGGTGTGGTCGGGGCGGGCGTAGTCGAGGAATTTGTCGATGATGTCGTCGAGCTGCGCAATGTCAGCGGCCATGGCTTCTTGCGCCGAGGTGTCGGGCACGCTCAGCTCGGTCTCCAGGCGCAGCCGGGCCAGCGGGGTGCGCAGGTCGTGCGAGATACCGGCCAGCATCAGGCGGCGTTCTTGCTCCACCTTGGCCAGCCGCTCGGCCATGCGGTTGAAGCCGATGTTGACCTCACGGATTTCGTGGGTGGCGACGGTTTCGTCCAGTGCTTGCGTGGGGAACTGCCCCTCGCGCAGTTGCGAGGCGGCCAGAGACAGCATTTTGAGCGGTCGGTTGATCAGCCCGGCCAGCAAGGCAGCGCCCGTCATCGACAGCGCCATGGCCAAGCCCAACCAGACCAGCCAGGTGCTGTTGTCCATGGGGCGAAGGCGCTCTGGGTCCATTTGCAGCCAGTAGCTGTCGCGCTCGATCTGAAATCCGACCCACAGGCCCGTTTTCTGGTTCACGCTGGAGGCCACGACGGTGCCCGGGCCCAGGCGGTCTTCGAGCGCAATGGCCAGCCGAGTCTCCAAGGCGCTCTCGCCAAAGGGCCGAATTTGGTCACCGGGCTCGCGGATGACGAGCGTGACATCTTCCTCGTCGGCCAGGTCCTTGAGCAGCGAGACGCGGGCAATCTCGTCGGTGTGGATCAGGGCGCTGCGCGTGAGGTTGACCACCGTGGCGATTTGGTGCGCGTTGCGCAGGATGCGGGGCTCGTACTCTTGCGTGCGAAACAGCTGCAGCCAGGCCACAGTGCTGCCCAAAATCAAGAGGCTGAGCAAGATGAAGGTGCGCCAAAACAAACTCAAGCCCCGGCGAGGCTGTGTGTCTGCGTGTTCGTGCTGCGTGTCGCTCATGAGGACACCCGGTGTAAATGCATCAGGCCGAGCCGTCCGGCACGAAGACGTAGCCCACACCCCAAACGGTCTGGATGATGCGTGGGTGTGCGGGGTCAAGCTCGATCATCTTGCGCAGGCGCGAGACCTGCACGTCCAGGCTGCGGTCAAAAGGCTCGAAGTCCCTGCCACGGGCAAGCTGGGCGAGCTTGTCTCGGCTGAGCGCCTGGCGCGGGTGTCGCGCCAAGGCCTTGAGCATGGCGAATTCGCCACTGGTCAGGGCAATGTCTTGGCCGTTTTTGTGCAAAGAGCGGGCCCCGAGATCGAACACAAAGTCGCCAAACGTGATGACTTCTTGCTCGGCGCTGGGCGCGCCGGGCGACTCGGCCACCGGGCGGCGGCGCAGCACGGCCTGGATGCGGGCCAGCAATTCGCGGGGATTGAAGGGTTTGCCCAGGTAATCGTCGGCACCGATTTCCAGACCCGTGATGCGGTCGGTGTCTTCACCCTTGGCCGTCAACATGATGATCGGCGTGCGAACCCCTTCACTGCGCAGGCGTTTGCAGATGCTCAGCCCGTCTTCGCCGGGCAGCATCACATCGAGCACCAACAGGTCGATGGTTTCGCGCTGCATGATCTTTTGCAGGGCGCGGGCATCTTCGGCCAGCAACACATCAAAGCCCTCTTGCGACAGGTAGCGCCTGAGCAGGTCTCGGATGCGGGTGTCGTCATCGACGACGACGATCTTGTCCAGACGGGATGCGGTTGAGGTCATCGGCAGGCCCTGTGCTTGGCTGAAAGGCGATTCTTACTGAGCGGCCCAGCCGCCGTCCATGTTCCAGGCCACACCGCGCACATTGATGGCGGCAGGCGAGCAGAAGAACACGGCCAAGGCGCCCAGCTCTTCGGGAGTGGTGAACTGCATGGAGGGCTCTTTCTCGCCCAGCAGCAGTTTTTTGGCTTCTTCGTTGGACAGGCCCATGGCCACGGCCTTGGCGTCCACCTGTTTTTGGACCAGTGGGGTCAGCACCCAACCTGGGCAGATCGCGTTGCAGGTGATGCCGGAGGTGGCGTTTTCGAGGGCGGTGACCTTGGTCAGGCCCACCACACCGTGTTTTGCAGCCACATAGGCCGATTTTTCGGCCGAGGCGACCAGGCCGTGGACCGAGGCCACGTTGATGATGCGGCCCCAGTTGGCCTCTTTCATGGCCGGCAGCGCCAGGCGTGTGGCGTGGAAGGCGCTGGTCAGGTTGATGGCAATGATCGAATCCCAGCGTTCGACCGGGAAGTCTTCGATGCGCGCCACATGCTGGATGCCCGCGTTATTGACCAAGATGTCGACGCGGCCGAAGGTGTCGGCGGCGAATTTCATCATCGCTTCAATCTCAGAGGCTTTGCTCATGTCGGCACCGTGGTAGGCCACCTTGACGCCCAGAGCGGCGATTTCGGCTTGGGGGCCTTCGGTGTCGCCAAAACCATTGAGCACGATGTTCGCGCCTTGCTGGGCCAGCGCCTTGGCAATGCCCAGACCGATACCGCTGGTGGAGCCTGTGACCAGGGCTGTTTTACCTTTGAGCATTTTTCTTTCTCCGGATGATTTACGATGACGAAAAACCCATTATGACCCGTCCAAAAGCCTGTCCTGCTGACGCAGCAAGGTGATTGTTTCTGATTGTGAAGTCCGCCATGCTGCAGCCCCGCCTTGATCATGTGAATTGCCCCCATCCCGAGGGCCAGCACCGCATGGCTTACTGGAGCTGGGGCGACCCGTTGGCGGACAAGGTGGTCTTCTGTGTGCACGGCCTGACGCGCCAGGGGCGTGACTTTGACCGTTTGGCCCGGGCGTTGGTCGAGCGCTCGGCTGAGCCTTTGCGGGTGGTGTGCCCCGATGTGGCAGGGCGTGGTCAAAGCGAATGGCTGCCCACCGGATCGCTTTACCAAATCCCGCAATACGCCTCTGACATGCTGACCTTGCTGGGGCAGTTGCACGCAGCCGCCCCAATTGCGCAACTCGATTGGGTGGGCACCAGCATGGGCGGATTGATTGGGATGGTGGTCTCTGGCCAACC
>CANBTZ010000276.1 GCA_947372495.1 Comamonadaceae bacterium
TACTTTCGTTCTCGACGCGCAGTACCAAACACCAAATGCGGTGCAGCTAGTTAGGAATGCAGAAGTGCAAAGCGGGAATAGCTCAGTTGGTAGAGCGCAACCTTGCCAAGGTTGAGGTCGCGAGTTCGAGTCTCGTTTCCCGCTCCAAATTCAGGAAGAAACACCAAGTCCTTCCAAGCCCAAAAGGGAAGCAGCAGCTTCCCTTTTTTGCAGCTGACAGACATGGCGCGGTAGCAAAGCGGTTATGCACCGGATTGCAAATCCGTTTAGCCCAGTTCGACTCTGGGCCGCGCCTCCAAGACAAAGCCACTGACGCACGTCAGTGGCTTTTTCGTTCGTGCTCAGTAGTAACACCATCACACTTTTTGTCACAAAACACTAAATTGGTGCTTTCAATGCATCAAGGAGTGTTTGGATGAACGCAGCCCAAATTCAGAACCTGTTGATTGTTTCCATGATCGCAGGTTTTGCCGTCATGGAGATCGTCAGTCGCCGTTACCGCAGCACGGTCCATGCGACAGCGAATGACACGAAGCTGGAACTGTTCATGTTCCTGAGTTTGTTGGCGGTGACCCAACCCATTGCCATTTTGACGACCAGCAAACTGGGTGCCTGGTTGGCGCCGCAATACAAAGGGGCTTTGGTCGATTGGCCATGGTGGGCCATGGTGGGTATCCTCATTTTGGTGGACGACATGACGCAGTACTGGTGGCACCGTCTGTCACATTCCCCCTTGCTTTGGCCGCTGCACCGCGCACACCACTCTGCTGAGTACATGAGCATCCGAGTGACCTTCCGCAACAACTTCTTTTATTACCTGATGATGCCCGGCCTGTGGTTTGCTGGCGCACTGTTGTACTTGGGTGTCGGCGGTATGGTCTATGCCATGTACATTGTGGTCAAACTGTTGGTCATCTTGGGTGCCCACTGCGCGTGGCGCTGGGACGAGCCGCTGTACCGCATCCCTGCATTGCGCCCGCTCATGTGGGTGCTCGAGCGCACGATCTCTACGCCTGCCACGCATTGGGCTCACCACGCCATCACCAACGAAGACGGCATTGGCCACTACAAAGGCAATTTTGGCAATCTGCTGTTCATCTGGGATTTGATTTTTGGCAGCGCCCACATCACCCGCCAATACCCTGAGCGTGTAGGCTTGATCGACGACAAGTTGTTTGGCCAAGAGCGTTGGTACCACCAAATGTTCTACCCATTTCTGCAGTCTTCCCGCGAACACACCGCACTGAAGTTCGGTGGTTCCATTTATGAGGGCCCCGAGTCCGTCGTGCCCTCGACCAACACCTCCAAAGGAATGACCGCATGAACTGGGCTTATCTCTGTCTTTTGACCGCAGGGTTGATGCCCGTGGTGGCCGCAGGCATCTCCAAAGCGGGTGCCAAGGACTACGACAACCACCATCCGCGTGCCTGGATGTCTCAGCTCACGGGGCGCCGCGCACGTGCCGATGCGGCGCAAGCCAACAGCTTTGAAGCGTTTCCGTTTTTTGCTGCGGGTGTGTTGGTGGCGATGCACGCTGGCGTCGATGCGCTCAAAGTCGATGCCTTGGCCGTGGCGTTTGTCCTGGCCCGCGTGGTTTACATCACTTGCTACATCACCGATCGCGCCAGCAGCCGTTCGCTGGCTTGGTCGGTGGGCTACCTGTGCGTGTTGGCCTTGTTTGTTTTGGCCCTGCTGGCTTGAGCTGCATGCGCTTCGTTTGCGGGGTCAGAGCCCATCACAAGTTCAGAGCCCGAGCCGAAACCGGGGTGATTCAAGGCACAATAGAGGTCTTGCCCCGGTGGTGAAATTGGTAGACACATCGGACTTAAAATCCGCCGCTTCTCGAGAGAGGGCGTACCGGTTCGATTCCGGTTCGGGGCACCAGAATCACAGAGCGACACCATGACACAAGAACACGCCCCGTTTGAGATCCACGTGCACGGTGATGTTCCCATCAAGGCAGAAACCGACGCTGCAGCCTTGCACGAAGCGCTCCGGCCGCTTTGGAAATATGCCGGTGCTCGCTCATTCAACGATGGCGCTCCCAGCCTTTACGACGAAGAGCCGGGTATCCGCTTTGACACCACCAGCCACCGCCTGCAAATGTGCTGGACTGTGCGTGGCGACGACGATTTCCGCATGGTGCTCGATGACCTGTGCATGAACCTCAACGAACTCTCGGCCGCAGGCGCCCAGATCGAGGTCACTTTTTACGATGCCGAGTTTGACGAAGAAGACGAAGCCCAGGGCGGCGAGTCGCGTGACGACTTCGTCATGCTGTTTGTGGGGCCAGACCCAGGCGCCATCATGCAAGCCCAGCGCGACTTACTGGTGCACGATGTCATCAACATGATGGAGCGTCACTTTGACGGCTCAGAACTCGGCGGTGTGGTTGGCGAAATCGACAAGCTGTTCAGCCAACGCTTTGACAGCTTGGTGAGCTCGCTGGACATTGGCAAGCCCCCCCGTGGGCCGGGTGGTGGGAACACGGGCCACGGCGGCGGCGGACGCCGTCCGCGCCACTTGCATTGATGTCACACGGGTGAGGCTTTTTGGCTTCACAATCCCCGCCATGCAGGCGCTGCTGTCTGCGCTTGAGGAGACGATCCGGTGAAGCCCCTTTTTTCTGCTGACAGTTTGAACCCCGGCGTGCGCCCACGCGAGGTGTTTGGCTGGGCCATGTACGACTTTGCCAACTCCGGCTACACCACGGTGGTCATCACTGCCGTGTTTGCCGCTTACTTTGTTGGCGGTGTGTCCGGTGGGGCCAGCTGGGCCACCTTGGCCTGGACGGTGGGCCTGAGTATTTCCTATGCCATCGTGATGCTGACCATGCCCGGCTTGGGAGCGTGGGCCGATCGGCGTGCGGCCAAGAAGCGCCTGTTGATGATTTTCACTGCCGGGTGCGTGCTGTCCACGGCCGCGTTGGCGCTCGTTGGGTCAGGGCAGGTGGCACTGGGGCTGGTGTTGCTGGTGGTGTCCAACACGTTTTACTCTTATGGCGAGTCCTTGACCGCATCCTTTGTGCCTGAGCTGGCCACGCCTGATGCCATGGGCCGCGTGAGCGGCTGGGGCTGGGCGCTGGGCTACATTGGCGGTATGCTGGCCTTGGGCATTTGCCTGGCCTATGTGCTTTCAGCACAGGCTCGGTCCGAACCTGCAGCCAGCTTTGTGCCCGTCACCATGCTGATCACAGCCACCATTTACGGCGCAGCAGCCTTGGTGACTTTTGCCCTGGTGCGCGAACACGCTGCCCCGCAGCCCGATGCCGCCCGCAGCCAAGGTGCGTTGGTCAGCCTGTTGCATTTGCGCCAGACTTGGCGCGAGGCAGCGCCATACCAAGACTTCAAGCAACTCATGGCCTGCGCTGTGGCTTACCAAGCCGGGGTGGCTGTCGCCATTTCGCTGGCCGCCATCTATGCCGAGCAGGTCATTGGCTTTGCCCCGCAGGAAACCATGGTCCTGATCTTCGTGCTCAACATCGCCGCTTTTGTGGGGGCGTTTGTGTTTGGCTATGTGCAAGACGCGCTGGGCCACAAGCGTGCGCTG
>CANBTZ010000277.1 GCA_947372495.1 Comamonadaceae bacterium
GGCAGTGACATCCCCGAAGCCATCAAAGACATGAACGCCCGTTTGGGCCTGCCCACCGGGTTGGGGGCCATGGGCGTGACCGAAGGTTTGTTTGACGCCGTGATCACCGGGGCGCTGGCCGACCACTGCCACAAGACCAACCCGCGCATCGCTTCGGCCGATGAGTACCGCGAGATGCTCAGCATCAGCCTTTGATCATCAGCCACTGAGTGGCTGCCTCAGGTCCGCGAGACGGGCCCGTTTTTGGGAAACGTCATGCCCGGCGAGCGCCGCCGTGGCCTGGCTGCCTTGGCCGCCTGGCCTCGGGCTGCAGCTTCCCAGGCCGAGTGGGCCCAGCGCACCGCCTCGGTGGAGTCGTCAAACATCGCGTCGGGTGCGCTCCAGTAAGACAGCGCCACGGTTTTGCCCTTCATGGGGTAGGTGAAAGGCGCGAGCCCCAGGACTTCAAAGTCGGGGCGGTTGATGTCGTCCGTCTTCAGGTACAGCCGGTTGTCC
The DNA here is from genome assembly GCA_947372495.1 of Comamonadaceae bacterium. Taxonomy (GTDB): domain Bacteria; phylum Pseudomonadota; class Gammaproteobacteria; order Burkholderiales; family Burkholderiaceae_C; genus Limnohabitans_A. The sequence goes on from CANBTZ010000277.1 coordinate 496, forward strand.
ATGACGATGGCGAACATCAGGCCCTCGTGGTACAGGCCGTGGCCGCCAAACATGCGGCGGGCCGTGACCTGTCCCCACTTTTCAAAGAGTTCCTGCAGGAACCCGATGAATTCACTCAAAGGCTGCCCCGGCCGTTTTCTGCGTGGTACTTCTGAGCGGTTTCCCAGGCCACGGCTTGCAGGTGGGCCGCAACGTCAGCGGGCAAGCCAGCGGTGTACTTGTTGCCCACAGGGTTGACCTTGTAGACCGAAGCGAGCACCGTGCAGGCGCCGAGGTACGTGCCCTGCAGGGTCGGGTGGCGCTTGTCACCGATGATGAGCGGGATGTCCGCACGCTTGGCCAGCGAATTGGCAAAAGCCAAACCTGCAGGCACCACCAGCGCGTTGTTGGCCTTGCCCACCTTGGTGTATTCAGCGGCCAAGGGTGTCGTCATCTCGGGCTTGTCAGAGTAAGCCCAGGACATGAACAGGACAGGCTCGGCCCCGTGCTTGCGCACCGTGTCGCTGTGCTTCTTGGCAAATTCGTGGAAGACGCTTTGCAGCTTGGGGTGGATGGGGCATTGGCTGCAGTCCATCATCATCACCGCGTCAAATGGCTTATCGAAGGTGTTGAAGCGCACCTCGTTGTCGCCCACAAAGGAATAGCTCGACACGCCACCGGGCTTGAAATACGCCTCCATGTCGTGCCAGTTGATGCCCGAGCCGCTGATGGTGGCCGACACGTTGCGTGCGTTGCGCTTGCCGTTGTCCGACTGCGCCATCAGCAACTGGCCCAGGTGGCCGTGCATCGAGTTGTTGTAATAAAAGAAGCTGTTGCCCACCCACAGCATGCTGCGGATCTGACCGGGCGCAGTGGCCTGCTTGGCGGGCGGCTCGGCAGGTGCCTGCCCTGTGGTGCCGCATGCGGCCAGGCCAAGCGAGAGCAGCAAAAGCACTGCGGGACGGGTGATGTGGCGCATCCAGTTCATGGGCATCCTCGAGTTTGAAATGACAGCCCCCAATGTGCCCCAAGGGCCTGACTCAGTCAGTCACCTGGGTGCAAGTGGCTGTGGTCAGGCATCTTCGCGCCCACATGCAACTCGCCCCGCGCCTCGGCCAGCTCGACCTGGCGCTGGCGCTCGGCCAGTTTTTCTTTTTGCTCGGGGGTGCGCTGGTCGTGGCAGTGGGCGCAGCTCACGCCCAAAACGTAGTGCGGCGACTGTTTGTCTTCGGCACTCAGCGGCCAGCGGCACGAGCGGCACAGCTCATGGTGGCCCAAACCCAGGCCGTGGCCCACGCTCACACGCTCGTCGAACACAAAGCAATCGCCTTCCCAGGTGCTTTGCTCGGGCGGGATTTCTTCGAGGTACTTAAGAATGCCGCCTTCGAGGTGGTAGACCTCGTCAAAGCCGCGCATTTTCATGAGCGCGGTGGATTTTTCGCAGCGGATGCCGCCTGTGCAGAACATGGCGACCTTCGGTTTTTTGGACGCGCCCGTTTTCAGGTTCTCCTGCGCGTCCAGCCAGGCGGGCAGCTGCACAAAGGTCTTGATGTTCGGGTTGATCGCGCCCTTGAAGGTGCCAATGGCCACCTCATAGTCGTTGCGCGTGTCAATCACCACCACGTCCGGGTCGGCCAGCAAGGCGTTCCAGTCGGCGGGTTTGACGTATTGGCCCACGGTCTTATTCGGGTCCAACTCAGGCACGCGCAAGGTGACGATCTCTTTTTTGAGCTTGACCTTCATGCGGGTGAACGGCGGCTTGGGGCTCCACGACTCCTTGTGCGGCAAGCTGGCCAGGCGCGGATCGGCATGCAAAAACGCCAGCACGGCGCGAATGCCCGCCTCTGGCCCGGCAATGGTTCCGTTGATGCCCTCGTGCGCCAAAAGCAGCGTGCCTTTGACGTCGTTGGCTTCGCAACAGGCTTGCAATGGTGCTTGCAGATCGGCGAAGTCGGGCAGATCGACGAACTTGTAGAGGGCGGCGGTGAGGTAAAGGCTGGACTCGGACATGGTGTGATTATCCCAGTGCTGGGTGCTTGTAATCAGGTCTCATGTCAATCACTCAACGCCAAGCGCCTTGAACACTGCATCCACAGGGTCGGAGTAGAAGCTGGTCTGGAACTTGGCAAAGAGCTCACCTGGCACAGATGGGATATCTGTCACGCTGGACATGGGCAAAAGAATGCGCTTTGCACCGGCATCAAATGCCACCTGCAAGCTTTCGGCCAAATTGCGAGCTTGGGCGATGGTGCCTCCCAAAGTCATATCCCCCATCACGGCCAATTGCGCCTGTATGGGCTTACCCAAAGCGGCTGAGCACAGGGCAATGAAGCTGCTCAAAGTCAGGCTGTCAGGGTTGCCTGAGTTTTGCAGCTCGACCATGTGCAGGTGGTAATCGCGCTCCGTGGGGTGGATGGATGCGCTCACGCGACCCGCATTGGCCTTGAAATAATCGAAGGCCACGCGCACAGGTTCACGCGAAAGCGAGCCCGACACATTGAGCTTGCCTGTGCCAGCGATCGCCTGGATCTCCATACGGTAAATGCCGGGCATCTCCGCCGAGCCCATGGAAATAGAGTGCAGTACCCCAGGCTGCAAACGCCCGTCAGGAATCAACCCTCCACCGCCCTGCTCTGGCACCGAAACAAAGCGCTCTTGCATGTCCTCCAGGTCGATGTAGGAAAAATGCACGTCATAGAACTCCATGCCGCCAATCTTCTTGAGCTGCTCTTTCACACGACGACGGGCCTCCAACGCGTACTCCAGACATTTGCGCACAGCCTCTTTGGAATATTCGCCATTAGGGCAAATCAATTTGAGCAGGCCAGACACCGTCCGACGAACAGCGATGGTGTCACGCTGGTTCAGGTTGTTACCCAGTTTGAAATACTTGTCGATGGCGTCTGCAAAGCTGCGCTTGCGCATCTCGCGCACCCATTCCGCCAGGTAGTCCACGATCAAGCCATATTGGTTCGTAAAGAACTCGGGCCGCATCTTGGGAATTTCCCAACCGGGCACATACGCATGGAATCGGTCAAAAAATGCCGAATCGATCA
>CANBTZ010000278.1 GCA_947372495.1 Comamonadaceae bacterium
AGCTTCTTTTTTCAGGGCGTGCCACAGTGCGTTGTGGTCCAGCTCGATCAGCTTGGCCTCGCCTGTACCACCGTAAACGATGCCAGGTGTTTTACCCGAATTGCGCAGACGGCGGCTCGCACCCGTACCCTGCTTGGCGCGCTCAAAAGCGACGAATTGCATAATTTTCTCCTAAGAGGACTCACCGCGACCAGTGTCGTCCTGACTTTAAAAAGCCTGCCAACCCTTCAAAAAAGGGGGCAGGCCACTTGGGAGCCTGTGTGGATCAGTTTTGATCCGCGAACAGGCTCATCACCGACTCACCTTTGGCAATACGCTGGATCGTTTCTGCGATCAGCGGGCCGACAGAGAGTTGGCGAATCTTGGTGCATGTCGACGCATTGGCCGACAGCGGAATGGTGTTGGTGACCACGACTTCGTCGAGGGCGTCGCCCTTGGCGATGCGGTCGATGGCCGGACCCGAAAAGATAGGGTGTGTGCAATAGGCGTAAACCTTTTTGGCGCCACGCTCTTTCAGCACCTCGGCAGCTTTGACCAAAGTGCCTGCGGTGTCGATCATGTCGTCCATGATCACGCAGTTGCGGCCTTCGATTTCACCGATGACGTGCATCACTTCGCTCACGTTCGCTTTGGGGCGACGCTTGTCGATGATGGCCAGGTCGCAGCCCAGTTGTTTGGCCAGGGCGCGTGCGCGGACCACACCGCCCACGTCGGGCGAGACAACGATCAGGTCGTCATAGTTCTTTTGGCGCAGGTCACCCAGCAGCACGGGGGAGGCGTAAATGTTGTCCACGGGGATATCGAAGAAACCCTGGATCTGGTCAGCGTGCAAGTCCATGGTGAGCACGCGGTTCACGCCCACGGCTTGCAGCATGTTGGCCACCACTTTGGCTGTGATTGGCACACGGGTTGAACGTGGGCGGCGGTCCTGGCGGGCATAACCGAAATAAGGAATGACGGCTGTGATGCGCTCGGCCGAAGCGCGCTTGAGCGCGTCGACCATGATCAGCAGTTCCATCAAATTTTCGTTGGTGGGCGCGCAAGTGGACTGCACCACGAACACATCGCGGGCACGAACGTTTTGCTTGAGCTCAACGGTGACTTCACCGTCAGAGAACCGGCCCACATCGGCCGCGCCCAGCACGGTGCCCAAGTTGCTGGCGATCTCAGACGCCAATGCCGGATTGGCATTGCCAGTGAAAATCATGAAATCGGGGGTAGAAGCAGGCTGCATGAGCGTTCCAGCGATCAGGTAACAGGACTGAACGGTTGAATGGTTTGGCAGGGGAGAAAGGATTCGAACCTTTGCATGCCGGAATCAAAATCCGGTGCCTTAACCAACTTGGCGACTCCCCTACACAGGTGGACAGCTTTGCAGCTGCCTACCGATCAATTGTCGCTGGACGCCCAACCCTGTAAGGGATGAACCTCCAAATTGCTGCATTCCTGTATCAGCCAATGTTCAGGAACCTGAACTTGACTGGACTGACCCGCTTGGCAAGGCGCAAAAACTGCGCTGCCGGAACCCGTCATCTTTCCGTTCATTCCTGCGTTGGACAGGCACCGAAGTGCTTGAGAAACTTCAGGACAGAGAACTTCTGCCACGGGTTGCAGATCGTTGTGACCGAAGTCATAGTGGTCTGCAGCAAAGACTGAAAGTATAGCAGGGTTTGTGGCCCTGTTCAGGTGAGGATCACGAAAAATTTGCGCAGTTTCAAGACCTGCGGCAGGCTTGATGACACAGAACCTGGCAGGCGGCAGGGCAATGGGGGTGATTTGCTCGCCAACGCCCTCGACCCAGGCGTTGTGACCGCGCAGAAAAAACGGCACATCTGCGCCCAGCTGCAAACCCAGTTGCGCCAAAGTGTGCAGCGGCAGGTTCAAATCCCACAGGCGGTTGAGCGCCAGCAGGCAGCTGGCGGCGTCGGAGGAACCGCCGCCCATGCCGGCCTGTGCCGGTATGCGTTTTTCAACCGCGATGTCTGCACCCTCTGTGCAGCCGGTGTGTTGTTGCAGCAGCCCTGCGGCGCGGGTGATCAGGTCTTGGGCGGGCAGCGGCACGGTCAGGTCTTGCCGCAGGATTTGGCCGTCGCTGCGGCGCTCAAAGTGCAGGGTGTCGCACCAGTCGATCAGCATGAACGCCGATTGCAGCAGGTGATAGCCGTCGGCTCGGCGACCGGTCACATGCAGGAACAGGTTCAGCTTGGCGGGAGCCGGGACGTCGTACAGCGCTTTCATGCACAGATTATCGTCATGCAGGGGCGCTGCCTCAGCGCTCCAGAACCACTTTGAATTGCACGGTCGGGGCCGGGCTTTGGCGCTCGGCCTGGATGCGGCCTTGTGGCAGCTGAGACAGGTCGACCTGCCAGCCGACGGGCGTGGAGGCCTGCCCGGCCAGCCAGTCAAACAGGGCGGCGACAGGCAGGGCGGTGCCTGTGAGTTGTGTGCTCAGCTCGTCCAGACTGCGGCTGGACCAATGGCGGCCGCCTTGGTTCAGCTCAGCGGTTTGAGGGGTCCAGCGCAGTTGCGCCAGCGCGCTGCCGATGGGGCTGAGCAACAACAGCTCACCCTGCTCGGCCGAGCCTTGCAGCTCGAAGGCTGCGCTCAGGTTCTGCGGTGGTTGTGACTGGATGTTCAGGCCCATGCGCCCTGACCAGAAAGCGGCATCAGGGGGCACCTGGCGGCTTGGCGCGGCGCAGCCCACCAGCAGCGTGACGCCCACGAGCAGCGCCGACAGGGTGACGCGTCGCACGGTGTTCATGGCTTGAACTGAAGGCGCTGGAGGGTCTCCACCAAGGTCTCGTTGTCGGGCTTGAGCAGCAGGCCTTCGCGCCAGAGGGTGCCCGCTTCTTGTGTTTTGCCCAAGGTCCAGAGCACTTCGCCCAAATGGGCTGCAATTTCTGCGTCGGGCTTGGCCTTGTAGGCGGCCTGCAGGATGCGCAGGGCTTCTTGGTGGTTGCCCATTCTGAACTCAACCCAACCCAAGCTGTCCTGGATGTAAGGGTCTTCAGGCGTCAGTTGCACCGCTTGCGTGACCAACTCACGGGCCTCTTGCAGGCGAATCTTGCGGTCGGCCAGCGAGTAACCCAAGGCGTTGTAAGCGTGCGGGTCTTTCGGGTGGGACTTCATCAAGCTGCGCAGGATCACGTCCATCTCGTCAAAGCGTTTGAGCTTTTCGGCGATCAAGGACAACTCGGTCAGCAACTCTGGGTTGTCAGGGTGGTCGGTCAGGGCTTGCTGGACCACCTCATGGGCAGCAGCAGTTTGTTTGTGTTCGCGCAGCCACTGCGCCAGCACCAGGGCTTTGCGGCGGGATTGCTCAGGTGTGGCGGTCTTGATCTGGCTGAGCACCAGGCGTGCTTCGTCGGTGCGCCCTTGCTGCACCAGCAATTCGGCCCGGCGGCTGG
>CANBTZ010000279.1 GCA_947372495.1 Comamonadaceae bacterium
ACCAGGGCTTGAATTTCCACCAGCAGCGGGCGTGTGCCTTCGAGGGTCACCATGACGCAGCTGCCGGGCACGGGTTCGCTGTGCTGGCTCAAAAAAATGGCGCTGGGGTTGCTCACGCCCTTCAGGCCCTTTTCGGTCATGGCGAAGACGCCAATCTCGTTGACGGCGCCAAAGCGGTTCTTGATGGCGCGGATCAGGCGGAAGTTGGAATGCGTGTCGCCCTCAAAGTACAACACCGTGTCCACCATGTGCTCCAGCACGCGCGGGCCAGCCAGCGCGCCTTCCTTGGTCACATGGCCGACCAGCACGATGGTGGTACCGGTGGCTTTGGCGGTGCGGGTCAGGTGTGCCGCGCACTCGCGCACCTGCGCCACCGAACCTGGGGCGCTGGTCAACTGGTCTGAGTACACCGTCTGGATCGAGTCGATGATGGCGATGTTGGGTTGGCGGGACTGCAGGGTGTGCAGGATCTTTTCAAGCTGAATCTCAGGCAGCACGGGCACCTGCGAGTCGGGCAGCCCTAGACGCCGTGAGCGCATGGCCACTTGCGCGCCGCTTTCTTCGCCCGTCACATACAGGGTGTTCATGCCGCTGCGCTGCAGTGCATCGACCGCTTGCAACAGCAAGGTGGATTTGCCGATGCCTGGGTCGCCGCCAATCAGCACCACGCCGCCTTCGACCATGCCGCCGCCCAGCACGCGGTCGAGCTCGTCGATGCCGGTGGGCTGACGGTCAAAGTCGGCGGCTTCGATTTGCGACAGGGGCAACACCTCGCTGGAGGGGGCCAGGGCCTGATACTGCGCCGAGCCCAAGCGGTTCTTTCCGCCACTGGCGGCTTCGGCCGCGCTCTCGATCAGGGTGTTCCAGGCGTTGCAGCTGGGGCATTTGCCCATCCAGCGGGCGCTGGTGCCGCCGCATTCGCTGCAGGTGAAAATCGTTTTGTCTTTGGCCATGGCCATGGATTGTGACGGCAGGCCTTGGCACTTCCAAGGCATTTGCTTACAACTGATCGGAATAAAATACTGGACAAATATTTCTTTGGGAAATATAATCGGTGTAGTGCTTGAAATGGGTGTCCATCTCAAACCACTGAAAGCAAGCCGTCACAGGCCTGCGCCATGCATCGACTGACCTCGAATCCATTGTTCTGCGGCGCTGCAGACAATTCATTTTCCTCCCCAGCGCCACACCGCGGGTCGAATCCCCCGGCTGTTTCACAAGTTCACCCCCATCTCTGCGGTTTCCTTTTTGGAAATCGCTTCTCCCTGCGTTTCGGTGTTTCAAAGTAAACCCGAGCGCCATCTCTCTGAAAGGCTCTGACATGAGCAGCAAAATTTACGTGGGCAATTTGCCTTATTCCATCGACGACAGCAACCTGCGCGAGAACTTCTCTGCCTACGGTGGCGTGGTCTCGGCCAAAGTCATGATGGACCGCGACAGCGGCCGTTCCAAAGGTTTCGGCTTTGTCGAAATGTCCAGCGGTGAAGAAGCGCAAGCCGCCATCGCTGGCCTGAACGGCATGTCCGTCGGTGGCCGTGCCATCGTGGTCAACATCTCCAAGCCCAAAGAACCCAGCACCGGTTACGGTGGTGGCTACCGCGACAACCGCAGCTACTGATCTCCCGATCCCCCCCCCGAAAAAGCCGCTTCAAGCGGCTTTTTCTTTGGCTGCACGGTGCCAGGCTTCAATGGCGTCCTGTGTGATGCGGGCAGCCGGTTCTGCGCGCAAGCCGCTGGTGTTCTGCCCGGCCCACAAGGGCGTGAAGTCGCTCGACTGGCGGGCCTCGGCCGCAGCGCGCAGCGGTGTGATGGCCGCTGTGGCCAGCGGAAAGGCGGGCGCGGCCGCACTGATGGGCCCCAGCTCGCGCATGAGCCGGTTCACGATGCCCCGCGCCGGGCGCCCCGTGAACACGTTGGTCAAAGCCGTGTGCTGCGCCGCGCCAGACTGCAATGCCGCCCGGTGCAGCGCGCTGGTGCTGGCTTCATTGCTGCACAAATAGGCGGTGCCCATTTGCACCCCAGCAGCCCCCAAGGCCCGGGCCGCAGCAATGCCTGCCGCGCTGGCGATGCCCCCTGCCGCGATCACTGGCAGCTTCACCGCTTGCACCATCTGCGGCAGCAGGGCGAAAGTGCCCATTTGGGTGTTCAGCTCATCGCTCAGGAACATGCCCCGGTGCCCACCGGCTTCGAGGCCTTGCGCGATCACGGCGTCCGCGCCATGGGTCTGCAGCCAAAGGGCTTCTTCAACGGTGGTGGCCGAGGACAACACCAGGCTGCCCCAGCTTTTGACGCGTGCGAGCAGTTCGGGTGCGGGCAAACCAAAGTGGAAGCTCACCACCGCGGGTCGAAAGGCCTCCAGCACATCGGCGGTTTCGGCATTGAAAGGCACGCGGCCCGGCCCGCTCGGGATGGCGTTGGCATCGAGCCCGAGTTCCACGTAATACGGGGCCAGTGCCTCGTGCCAGCTTGCTTCGCGCACGGCGTCGGTGGCCGGTGCGGCATGGCAAAAGAAATTGACGTTGAAAGGCCGCGCCGTCAGGGCCCGCAACGCGGTCAGCTCGGCAAGCAGCGCGTCTGCGCTCAACATGGCGGCAGGCACAGAGCCCAGGCCACCGGCCTCGCACACGGCGGCGGCGAGCCGGTGGTTCTGCACGCCCGCCATCGGCGCCTGGATGATGGGGGCCGCGAGCCCCAGCCGGTCAAAAAATGCGTCCATGGCTTCACTGTAATGGTTTGCCCTGAGTGCCGAAGGGTGTGTATTCATTTAACATGTTAAATAAATGAGCGCATCCACCCCATTTGTTCACCGCAACTTGCCGCGCCTGCTGCTGCAGGCGCGCGAAGCCGTCATGGCCCACACGCGCCCGAGCCTGCGCGAGCATGGCCTGTCTGACCAGCAGTGGCGTGTGCTGCGGGTGCTGGGCGAGCATGCCGATGACCCTGCGGGCACAGAAACAGGCCGCGTCGCCCGAGAGGCTTACCTGCTTGGGCCCAGCCTGACCGGCGTGCTCACCCGCATGGAGCGCGATGGCCTGATCGAGCGTGAACGCTGCCCGCAGGACGCCCGCCGCACCGTGGTGCGCGCCACGGCGCTGGGTCTGAGCAAAGTGCAGTCCTTGTCGCAAACGATCGAGGCGCACTACAGCTGGATGGAGCAGCAGCTGGGCAAGGCCAAGCTGGGGCAGCTGTACGCGCTGCTAGATGAGGTGATCGCGCTCGAAACCCCTGACACAGAAACGCCAGAAGAGCTGGCCGAGGAAGAAGAACGATGAACCCGTGGACACCCACATGGCAACCGACGGGCACGGTGTACGGCACCTTGCTCAATTTCCGCCGCGAGTGGGATCTCTGG
>CANBTZ010000280.1 GCA_947372495.1 Comamonadaceae bacterium
CTCGCTCATGGCAATGGCCAGAATGACTTCACCCGTGGCGCATTGGGGCAACCACTGGGCTTTTTGTGCAGGCGTGCCCAGGCGCTCGATGTAAGGCGCCACCACGTCGGAGTGCAGGCCAAAGCCGAGACCACTCACACCCGAGCGGCCAATCTCTTCGACGATCACGGCCGCGTGGCCGAAGTCGCCACCGCCACCGCCCCATTCAGGGTCCATGGTGGCACAGAGCAAACCTTCGCGCCCGGCCTTGAGCCAGGTTTCGCGGTCGACCTTGCCATCTTTGTCCCACTGGGCTTGGCGGGGTTTGCATTCGCGCTCTAAAAAGCGGCGCACGGTGGTGCGCAGCATTTCGTGGTCTTCGCGGAACACGCTGCGGGGGAAGGTGAGGATGCTGTCCATACGCGCCTTAAGGACGGCCGCCGCCGCAAACCAACACCTGGCCGCTGACGTAGTTGGATTCGGGGATGCAGAACATGTAAACCGCGCCCGCGGCTTCTTCGGGTGTGCCGCCCCGACCCAGCGGGATGGTGGATTCGGCGGCCTTCAGGCGGTCAGGCTGCACGCCGACGGCGATGGTGCGGCCCTGAATCTCCACGCTGGCGTCGCCTGCCGTCAGGGGTTGCGTCAGGCGCGTCATGATCAGGCCAAAGGCCACGCTGTTGACGTTGACCTTGTAGCGGCCCCACTCTTTGGCCATGGCTTTGGTCAAGCCGTTGATGCCGGCCTTGGCCGCCGCGTAGTTCGCTTGGCCTGCGTTGCCGTACACGCCCGAGGTGGACGAGATGTTGACCACCTTGCGGTGCTTGGATAGGCCCGCTTCGGCCTCTTTTTTGGCCGCGTCGCGGATGAAGTTGGACGCTGCGCGCAAGATGCGAAACGGTGCCGTCATGTGCACGGCCAGCATGGCATCCCACTGCTCGTCGCTCATCTTTTGCAGCACGTTGTCCCAGGTGTAACCGGCGTTGTTGACGATGATGTCGATGCCGCCAAACGCGTCGAGCGCGGCCCGGACAAAACGCTCGCCAAAGTCGGTGTCGGTCACGCTGCCGATGCAGGCCACGGCCTGGCCACCGCTGGCGATGATGTCGGCCACGGTCTGCTCAGCCGGGGCTTGGTCGAGGTCGTTGATGACGACGCGGGCGCCTTCGCTGGCGAGCTTGAGCGCGATTTCACGGCCGATGCCGCGACCGGAGCCTGACACCAGGGCCACCTGGCCTTCGAGTTTGCGGGACATGGGGAATCCTTTGGAATGTGGTTTTTAAAACGGGTTCAGGCCAGCGCAATGACGGCGTCGCCGGTCAGCTTGACCTGGCCTTCGGCGTTGGCGGTGGTGAGCGACAGGCGTACGCGGCGCTCGCCACCGACTTCAAACTTTTCGGTCACCTGGCCGGTGCAGGTGATCTTTTCGTGCACCTGGGTCATGGCGGCAAAACGCACGCTGTAGTCGCGAATGGCCGTTTGCGGCACCCAGTTGGTGAGCAGGCGCGCCAGCCAGCCCATGGACAACATGCCGTGCGCGATCACGTCGGGCAAGCCCGCGATGGCAGCAAAGTCGGTGTCGACGTGGATCGGGTTGTGGTCGCCCGAAGCGCCGCAGTACAGCGCCAGCGTGAGGCGCGAGACGGGTGGCAGCTCCAGCGCAGGAATGGTGTCGCCCACTTGCAGGGCATCAAAAGAGGGGAGTGTCATGGGGGTTTCCTTATCCGTGGCGCAAAACGGTCACGGCGCGCAAGTCGGCCACATGCTCGCCACGCTGGTTGCTCACGCGGGTTTTGCGCAGCACGAATTCGAGTGCGCCGCCTTTTTTGTCGTAGATGTCTTCGATGCGCTGTTCAAAACGCAGCACATCGCCCGCATAGGCCATGCGGTGAAAAGTGAAGCCCTGCTCGCCGTGCAGCAGCTTGCGGTAGTCCATGCCCAGCAGGTTGCGGATCGCGGCCGGGTCGGGCGACTCCATCTCAAGGCAAAACAAAAACGTGGGCGGCACGGGCAAGGCCGGGTGGCCGGCGGCGCGGGCGGCGGCTTCGTCGGTGTAGACCGGGTCGGTCTGCCCCGTGGCCTTGGCGAAAAAGCGCAAGCGGCCTTTTTCGACCAAGACCTCGAAAGCGGGCATGGTGTGGCCGATGAATTGGCGGTCGATCATGGTCAGGCCCCTTCAGACTTTTTGGTACAGCGTGACCACGCAAGCACCACCCAAGCCCAGGTTGTGCTGCAGCGCCAAACGTGCGCCTTCGACCTGGCGCTGATCGGCCTTGCCACGCAACTGCGAGACCAGCTCGTAGCACTGCGCCAGCCCAGTGGCCCCCAGCGGGTGGCCCTTGGACAGCAGGCCGCCAGAGGGGTTGGTGACGATGCGCCCGCCGTAGGTGTTGTCACCGTCGACGATGAACTTCTCGGCGGTGCCTTCGGGCGTGAGGCCCAAGCCTTCGTAGGTGATGAGTTCATTGGCCGTGAAGCAGTCGTGCAGCTCCACCACATCGAGGTCTTCGGGGCCGATGCCTGCGGCTTCGTACACCTGCTTGGCCGCGTTGGCCGTCATGTCGTAGCCGACCACGCGGCGCATGTCGTCGCTGTCAAAGGTGCTGGGGGTGTCGGTGGTCATGGCCTGCGCGGCAATCACCACGCTGGCGTCGAGCTTGTGCTTTTTGGCAAAGTCGGCCGAGCAGACGATGGCGGCAGCTGCGCCGCAGGTGGGTGGGCAGCACTGGTAGCGCGTGAGCGGGCCAAACACGGTGGGCGAAGCCATCACCTCTTCGAGCGTGAGCGTCTGGCGGAACACGGCCAGCGGGTTGCGGGCCGCGTGCTGGCGCGCCTTGACCGAGATGCGGCCAAAGGTGTCGGCGCGGATGCCGTATTCCTTCATGTAGTCCATGCCCGCACCGCCAAAGAACTGCGCAGCACGCGGCGCGGCAGGGTCGTAGCCCTGGTGCGCGGTCATGGCCTCAGCAAAGCGGGTCATGGGGGACGGCCGATCGTCCCAAGCGCCTTTGAGCGCGCCGGGTTGCATCTGCTCAAAGCCCAGCGCGATGGCGCATTCGACCATGCCGCTCTCGACCGCTTGGCGCGCCAGGAACAGCGCGCTCGAGCCGGTGGAACAGTTGTTGTTGAGGTTGAAGACCGGGATGCCGGTCAGGCCCACGCCGTAGATGGCAGCTTGCCCGGCGGTGGAGTCGCCGTAGACGTAGCCCACATAGGCCTGCTGCACCGCGTCGTAGGGCACGCCCGCGTCGTCGAGCGCCAGCTTGGCCGCACGCGCACCCATGATGTTGTAGGACTCGCTGGCCCCGGGTTTGGTGAAGGGGATCATGCCCACGCCGACG
>CANBTZ010000281.1 GCA_947372495.1 Comamonadaceae bacterium
CGGCTGCGCCCGTCCAGGTGCGTGGTGTCGGCCCAGCCGACCAGTGACAGGCCTTCAGGCGTCCACAACAGGCGGTTGACGGCGGTGTTGGGCAGTTGCCAGGTGCGCGGCGCTTGCACGTCCAGCCGGGCGGCGGCGCGGTAGAGCACATCCATCACGCCGCCGTGCGCCACCAGCACAATCTGCTCACCCACATGGCGCGCAGCCAGTTCATCGACGGTGGCCAGCACCCGCTCGCGCAGGGCGATCAGCGATTCACCTTCGCCAGGCGGTGTCCAGTCGGGTGTGCGTTTGCGCCAATGGTGGGCATGGTCGGGCAATTCGGCTTCGATCTCGACAAATGTCCGGCCCTGAAAGTCACCAAAGTGCCGCTCTCGCAGGCCAGGATGCGCGGTCACTACCTGGTCCATGGCCTGCGCGATGGTCTGGGCCGTGACGTGTGCCCGCAACAGGTCACTGGCGTAGATGGCGTTGACCTGGTCACGCTCGGCCAGAGCCTCGGCCAACCAGCGGGCCTGTTGCAGCCCGGTGTCGTTGAGTGGAATGTCAATGTGGCCTTGGATGCGGGTGTCCACGTTCCAGGCGGTTTCGCCGTGGCGGATGGCCAGAATGCGGGTGGCGTCCATGTTGTCAGTTGGGAATTTCAATGTTCACCCGCTGAACGCCAGCAGGTGGGTTGGGGAAGTTGGCCAGCGCCGCTTTGAACAGCGTGGCAAAAATCGTTTCGCTGTCGCGCCAGACGCCGTAGTGGCTGGCGCGTGTTTCATAGACCACTTGGCCTGTGCGCAGGTCGCGCAGGACCAGGCTGACTTCGCGGCGGTAGTCGGTCATGGGCGGCGTGCTCATGCCTACGCCCCAGTTGTAGCCAAAGGCCCCGTGGCGGCCAAACGCAAAGGCACCATAAGGCCGCCAAGGGTTGGCCCCCAGCCGGCCCGAGGGGTCGTAAACGTATTGCGAGCTTTGAAATCCAACCAGCACGCTCAGCTGGGCCTGCGCATCGTCGCGCACCAGGCCCACGGCGGCCAAGGCTTGTTCGGCTTGTTGCTCGGCCAGACCTGCTTCAGGGTTGTGAACCTGCAGGGGCAAGCGTTCGAACCGGTACTTGGCGGCTTGCAGCTGCGCACCCGCGGGCACCGTGGCCACGGCGGTGACCTGGCTGCTGACCGTGCGGGTGGTGGCGCAGCCTGTCAGCAACAGGGCAGATGCGGTCAGAACCAATGCAGCAATGCGTTTCATGCGTCTCTCCAGAAAGGTCAGCCGATGGAAATCACCTGAATGCCCGGCAGCGAGGCTTCCTTGAACTCTTCTTCGTCAAAAGCCTTGTCACCGTCTTCGGATTCAACACCCGTGATCTTCAAATCTTTGAAGCCGTGCAGCTTGGCGTCCATCAGGTGCGATGGCACGACATTTTGCAGGGCGGCAAACATGTTTTCAATGCGGCCAGGATGCTTCTTTTGCCATTCGCGCAGCATGTTGCCCACCTGCAGGCGTTGCAGGTTTTCCTGGCTGCCGCAGAGTGTGCAGGGGATGATGGGGAACTGTCGGTGCTCTGCCCAACGGATCAGATCGGTTTCGGCCACATAGGCCAGTGGGCGGATCACCATGAACTCGCCGTTGTCGCTGACCAGCTTCGGAGGCATGCCCTTGAGCTTGCCGCCAAAGAACATGTTCAAAAAGAAGGTTTGCAGCATGTCGTCCCGGTGGTGGCCCAGCGCCAGTTTGTTGCATTTGAGCTCTCGTGCCACGCGGTACAAAATGCCACGGCGCAGGCGCGAGCACAGGCTGCACATGGTCTTGCCTTCGGGGATTTTGTCTTTCACGATCGAGTAGGTGTCTTGTGTCTCGATGTGGAATTCCACCCCCAACTCTTTCAAGTAAGCAGGCAGGATGTGGTCCGGAAATCCCGGCTGCTTTTGGTCCAGATTGACCGCCACCAGCTCAAAATCGACCGGGGCGCGGGCTTTCATCTTGAGCAGGATGTCCAGCATGCCGTAGCTGTCTTTGCCGCCCGACATGCAGACCATGATGCGGTCGCCCGCTTCGATCAGGTTGAAGTCGGAAATCGCCTGGCCCATCTGGCGGCACAGGCGTTTTTCGAGCTTGTGGGTTTCGCGTTCGATCTTGACGGCTTTGGCGGCCTCTGATTCGGCTTGTGCCTGTACCCAGGCGTTGTCTGCTGCTGTGTCTGTGTTCATGAGGTTCACCACTGTCCAGTTTCCATGCGAATGGCCACTTCGCAGTCTTCAAAAATTTCAAGTTTGGCAATCTTGACGCGCACGCCCAGCACGCCCGGCAGTTGCATCAGGCGGTTCGAGAGTTTGCCGATCAGCGTTTCCAGCAGGTTGATGTGCTCGGCTGTGCATTCGTCGATGATGATTTTGCGCACCTTGCGGTAGTCCAGCACCGAATGGATATCGTCGTCGCTGGGCAGCAGGGGCTGCGTGCCCAGGTTCAGCTCGGCATCGACCTGGATCGGCTGGGGGTCGATTTTTTCGTGCTCAAGAATGCCCAGATTGGCGTCAAAGCGCAAACCGGTCAGCTCCAGGGTTTGGTGTCCTGCGGGTGTTTTCATGGCGCGGGTTTGATTTGGAAAATTTCAACCCCGACGGCTTCGCAGTCTGGGTACACATCGGGTTTGCAGCTGGACAGGCGCACCGCCTGCACCTGCGGGTGGGCGATCAACTCGCGCATCAGGTCGTCGCACAAAGTCTCTTGCAGCACGATGTGGCCTTGGGCCACACGCTGGGCGATCACCTCGCGGATGAAGTCGTAGTCCACCACTTCGGCCAGGTCGTCTTGTGTGGGTGTGGAGGCGCTGTAAGGCACGAACAGTTCCACATTGAAGACGATGCGCTGGGGGCCGAGCTTTTCAAAGTCGTGCGCACCGATGCGCACATCCACCGTGTGGTTTCGCAAAAACAGGCGGCGGCAGTTCAGCGTCAAATCGGTCATCAGGGCGCTCATGCAGGGTCTTTCGGTTCACCCAAAAACATCACATCGCGCGCCAAAGGCACCAGGTGCTGGCCGTTGTCCACACACACTGTGGTGCCTGTGATGCAGGGGTTTTGCGCCAAAAACACGCAAGTCGCTGCCACCTGAGCCGGGTCGATCGGTTCACGCAAGAGGTTGACGCGGCTGTTGCGGTCGAAGTTCTCTTGGGTTTGCGGGCCGCTCAAAAACATCAGGCCAGGAGCCACGCCGCACACCCGCAATGGGGCCAAAGCTTGTGCCTGCAAGGCCACCGAACGTTCGAGTGCCAATTTGGAGACGGTGTACGAGAAATAGTCGGGGTTCAGGTTGAACACCTTCTGGTC
>CANBTZ010000282.1 GCA_947372495.1 Comamonadaceae bacterium
CAGCGCATCGGCGGCGGCCAAGGCGTCGCGGCCCAGTTCGCGCAGCGCCAACGACAGTTGCAAGGCTTCAGCCCGTTGGGCTTCGCTCAGGTAGCCGTTGCGCGAACTCAGCGCCAGGCCGTCTTCGGCGCGGCAGGTGTCCACGCCCACCACGGTGATGGGCAGCGCGAACTGGCGCACCATCTGGCGGATCACCATGAGCTGCTGGTAGTCCTTTTTGCCGAACACGGCCACGCCCTGGGCCTTGCCAGCGAACACGCTCATGAACAACTTCATCACGACGGTGGACACGCCCGTGAAAAAACCGGGTCGGAATTCGCCTTCGAGGATGTCGGCCAGCGCCGGGTCGGCGTGCACCTTGACGGTCTGGGCTTCGGGGTAGAGGTCGGTTTCGCGCGGGGCAAAGACCACATCGCAGCCTGCGGCTTGCAGCTTGGCGCAGTCGGCCTCCCAGGTGCGGGGGTAGCTGTCAAAGTCTTCGTGCGGCAAGAACTGCAGGCGGTTCACAAAGATGCTGGCCACGGTGCAGTCGCCCTGGGGTTGGGCCAGCTCGACCAGCTTGATGTGGCCTGCGTGCAGGTTGCCCATGGTGGGCACAAAGGCGGGGCGCTGTGATGCGCTCAGGGCCTGGCGCAGTTCGTCGATGGAACGGGCAATGATCATGGGAGAAATCTTGAGGGGTGTCTGGGAGAAGGGCCGGGTACCAATGCCGCCTTACCAGGCGTGCAAGGCGTTGTCAGGAAAGCTGCCGTCCTTGACGGCGCGCACATACGCGCCCATGGCGTCCAGCACACTGCTTTGGCCCGTCATGAAGTTGCGCACGAACTTGGGGTTCTTGCCCAGGTTGATGCCGAGCATGTCGTGCATGACCAGCACCTGGCCTGCGGTGCCTTTGCCTGCGCCTATGCCGATGGTGTGGCAGCGCGGCAGGGCCTCGGTCAGTTCGGCCGACAAAGCGGCAGGCACCATCTCGAGCACCAGCATGGCTGCGCCTGCGTCTTGCAGGGCCAGGGCGTCTTGGCGCAGTTTGGCGGCCGAGTCGCCACGGCCTTGGACCCGGTAGCCGCCCAGAGCGTGCACGGTTTGCGGGGTCAGCCCCAGGTGGGCGCAGACCGGGATGCCACGCTCGACCAGAAAGCGCACGGTCTCGGTGGTCCAGCCGCCGCCTTCGAGCTTGACCATGTGGGCACCCGCCTGCATCAGTACGGTGGCGCTGCGCAGGGCCTGCTCTCGCGACTCGTGGTAGCTGCCAAAGGGCAGGTCGCCAATGATCCAGGTGGTGCCTTGCACGCGCTGCACGCCGCGCACCACGCTCTCGACGTGGTAACGCATGGTCTCCAGGCTCACGCCCACGGTGCTGGGCAGGCCTTGGCAAACCATGCCCAGGGAGTCGCCCACCAGGATGCAGTCGATGCCTGCGGCGTCGGCCACAGCGGCAAAGGTGGCGTCGTAGGCGGTGAGCATGGTGATTTTTTCACCGCGCTCGCGCATGTCCTGCAATCGCGGCAGGCTGTTGGGTTTGCGGGCCGCCACGGGCGATGCGGGCGGCAGGGTGCCGTAAGGCGTTGCGCTGGAAGTGTTCATGACAAGCGTGTGGGCTTTGGGGAGCCCGATTCTGTCAGCAGATCAGGGGTTTTTCAGTTGGGCGTGAAAGCCAACCGGACATAGATGGGGGCAAAGGCCTCGGCCTGGGTGATTTCGATCAGGGTTTCCTTGGCCAGCTCCAGCAGGGCGATGAAGGTCACCACCAGCACGGGCGTGCCTTGGCTGGGGTCGAACAGGTGTTCAAACTCGACGAATTTTCGCCCCTGCAAGATGCGCAGCACGATGCTCATGTGCTCGCGCACGCTGAGTTCCTCGCGGCTGATCTTGTGGTGCTGCACCAGCTGTGCACGCTTGAGGATGTCACGCCAAGCGGACTGCAATTCGTCCAAACTCACATCAGGAAAGCGCGGCTGCAGGCTTTGTTCGATGTAGACTTGGGCCTTCAAGAAGTCGCGGCCAAATTGTGGAATCTCACCGAGCTGCATGGAGGCGAGCTTCATTTGCTCGTATTCGAGCAAGCGGCGCACCAGTTCGGCACGCGGGTCTTCGGCTTCTTCGCCCTCGGCCACTTTCTTGGGCGGCAGCAGCATGCGCGACTTGATCTCGATCAGCATCGCGGCCATGAGCAGGTATTCGGCGGCCAGCTCCAGGTTGTGCTCGCGGATCTCGTCCACATAGCTCAGGTACTGGCGGGTCACCCCGGCCATGGGGATGTCGAGGATGTTGAAGTTCTGCTTGCGGATCAGGTACAGCAGCAAGTCGAGTGGGCCCTCGAAAGCCTCCAGAAACACCTCCAGCGCATCCGGCGGGATGTACAGGTCGGTGGGCATCGAGAACAACGGCTCGCCATACAGGCGCGCCAACGCGACCTGGTCCACCACCTGGGGCATGGACGTGGGCGTGCTGTCCAGCGGCTGGGGCAGCTCGGTGGGGTCTGCCGATGAGCTCATGGGGTCTGAAAAACTCAGGCCAGGGTTTGGTAGACGTAGGGCTTTTGGGCCACGCGGCCGGCTTTGAACTCTTGCTGGTCATTGCTGTTGACGGGCTTGTCCCACAGCAAGGCACGGCCTTCGCGCTGCTGGGCTTCGAGTTCAGGGTGCTGGCCTTTGAGCGCGTCGATGAAATCGGTGGCGTCAGAGCGGTAGTCGGGGCGGCGGAAGATGGACATGCAGAGGCTCGAATCTTTGAAAAACCGTGTCCGGAAGGGGTCCGGGCACGCATGAGGGGTATTTTACCGGGCCAAGCTGGCCCCCAAGCTCAAGGCCCGCGCAATGCCGGTGGCCAGATCGGCTTCGAGCTTGCCTTCCAGGTGGTCCAGCAAGCCGGTGCGCTGGGCGATGTCCATGGGCTGGTGCATGAGCCCGCACACGATCAGTTGCACCTGCCGCTTGTGGCAGGTGTGGATCAGGTTCATCAGGGCGTCTGCGCCTGACGAGTCGAGGTAGATGACGTTTTTGAGGTCGATCACCAGCACGGGCGTGCCCAGCTTGTCTTCGATCTCCTCGATCAGCTTGACCGCGCCAAAGAACAGCGCGCCATACAGGCGCCAAGCCTGCACGGTGCGCTCTTGCCCGGCCAGGCTGGGATGGTCGAGTCGGCTGACGGCTTCGCTGCGGCTCAAGCTGGAGATGCGGTAAATGAAGGTCAGGCACGCGGCCACCAAACCCACTTGCACGGCCACCGTGAGGTCAATCACCACGGTGAGAAAAAACACGGCCAGCAGCGTCAGCCGGTAGGGCAGGCGGTACTGCCGCAGGTGCATGAA